>NZ_CP042262.1:300000-448990 GCF_007855645.1 Qingshengfaniella alkalisoli | reverse complement strand
CGCAGACATACCGATTCCCGTGCGCAAACCTACCCATCTGCGTGAACATATTCTGGAGTACGAAAAGAGCCCCTTGGGTGTCCATAATTGGCGAAAACGATACGAAGCGGCCATCAGCGCCCCTCCATTCTGACGGTGTTTCACCTAAAAGATACCCATTTACGTGCATGGCGCCCGCCTGAAACGACCCGTTTGCGTGCAACGGCCCACGATGCAGTATTAGCAAAACATCCCCGTACGGATTGACACAAGGGTCGGATATGAGGCTCGATACGGAAAACAACCAAACCGAGTCGAGCAGTTGACCAAGTTCCACCAGATCACCGAGCGGGAAAGCCTTCGCAAGCATGTGGCAGCTATTCATGTAGGTGGTAAGCTAAGCCTTCTGCAGCGAAAACTTTCGAACTGTTTGCTGCTTCACGCTTATGACGACCTGCTGACGAAAACGTCGCATCGTATTGACGCGGAAACCCTTTGCGCGATGTCTGGCTATGCGTCTCGCGATCATGACACATTGAAAGGCGCACTGCGGGCGCTCGCTGAAACGACCGCTGAATGGAACATGCTGGGCGACAATGGCGAGGAGGAATGGGGGATTTCCTCAATGATCTCCTATGCGAAGCTCGCGAGCGGGGTTTGCGAGTATGCCTATTCCGCTCCACTGGCGGCGAAGCTGTACGACCCATCGGTTTTTTCCATGATCAACATGCGGATCCAGCGAAATTTCACGTCGGGGCACGCATTGGCGCTCTACGAAAATTGCTTCCGTTTCGTGCGGACCGGGTCAACCGGGTGGTGGGAACTTGATGTGTTCCGCAGGTTGATGGGCGTGCATGACAGTGCGTATTATGAGGATTTTTCGAAGCTGAACGCCAAGATCATCAAGCCGTCGGTGAAAGAGGTGAACTCGGTATCCGACATTTCATTGGTCGCGGAGGTCAGGCGCGAAAGCCGCAAGGTGCGGTTCATTCGCTTTCTGATCACGCGCAACGGGCAAGAGACACTGTTTGATCTCGGCGATGACGACGCGATCCGCAAAACGGTGGCCTATCGCAGGCTGGTAGAGAATGGCATCTCGCGACGGCTCGCGCAGCGATGGATCGCTGAGCATGGCGAGGAATATGTTTGCGAGAAACTTGACTTTGTTGACGGTGAGCGCCGGAAGGGCAGGGTACGCAAGACCCCCGCAGGCTATCTGTCGGCGGCGATCAACGGGGATTTCAAAGTGGTTCCCAAAAAAGAGGAAACTGCAACGGCTCCGCCAGCACCACCCAAGCCCACGCCGGCCGATCTTGCCGATGAAGCGCGTGCAGCGTCACTTCAAAGGGACGCAGAGTGGCGGGCAGCGTGTTTAAAGATAATCGACGCAAACCTCGAGAAGCGCTCGCCCGCGAGCCGTAAGGCCGTGAAGGATCGCTTCACGCGTCTCTTGGAGGACGATTTTGAGCGACACCAGTTCAAGCAGTTCGGCTGGCATGCTCGGGGAGCCTTCGCAAAGATTCATGCCTTCTGGGCAGATCTGGTACCGGAAGGGCTACCGGCGCGGCCCGACGATGTTCTCGAAACCGATTGAGGCCGACGACTGGGCGTATGCAGCAACAGGGGCCGCAGATGCGGCCCGTTCGCACCACGAGCTGGTCCCAGGCAGATGATCAAATCCACGGGATTGACCATCATCTACTAGTCAATAACATGGATTTGTGAGCGTTGTGGTTCTATCTTCTACACATAAAAGAAAGATGCAGGCGCGTTGGCATAGATACCCCGAACGAGTTGGAGCGGTGAATCCGCCGAGCTTCAGCGCCGGTCTTCTGCTGTGCGAGCGACCGCTTGCAGAGCGGGCCACAGCGCTTGCCCGGTTGCCCGACCAGACGCCAACGGCATCAGGCAGGGCTGGGCCATCGGCCAGCGCCGTTTTGACCGGACCGCCGGGCAAATCGGTGACGAAACGTGGCTTCCCGGATGAAGGTTGGGTTCGCGTCGCTGTGGTATCGCCGAAAGCCGTATGCTGATTCTGGGTTTGATCAAGGGCCTGCACCACTGCCTATCGGCGGCAAAGGGTTTCAGCAGGAGTAGCCACACGAAAACTATTTGTCGTATAATCCTTGAAACGCGATAGCGTTATTGATCGGGGAACGAGATGCCATTTGAAAACCGATGGTCCCGGATCGGATTGATCTTCATCGTCCTCGGTTGCGTGGCCCTGGCAATCGAGCATCTGGTCTATGGCGGTATCCTGACCGAAGACAATATCGTCCGCGAAAGTTTCTTTCTGCCGCTGGGGTCGTTTTTGACAATCTTGGGCGGTGTTGTGCTTTTGGTTGGTATCGTTCTCGGCGTGCTGCGTGATCGAAAGTAGGGCCGAGGGGTATCGGGCCGCCCTGCGCGGCAATCTCACGCGCAGTTCTCCTACTGTGGTTTGTCGCTCTGCCTGGGACTTACGACGTGTTTCTGCCCGATCTCGAACGATCAAGCGCCGCCGCCGCGCGCTGCACTCCGAGCGAGGGCCGCGATAAGATCCGTGCGAGTTACAATGCCGACGATCTTTCTGTATTCGATGACGGGAACGGCATCGGTATCGCCATCCGCCATCATAGGCAACAGGGCTCCGATCGGGGTATTGGTCGTGGCGCGGGGACCGGCCACGCTCATGATATCGCCAGCGGTTATCGGTATTTCCCGGCCCCGATCCAGAAGACGCCGGAGAGCAGCCGCATAACCGCGATCAAGTCGCAGCGCGTCGGCCCTTGCCTGGTTGATGAGGTGCATCTGGAAGATGACACCGAGAAACGTCTGGTCAGACCCGACGACGGGAAGCGAGGTGAACCGATGTCGGCGGAACAGGTCCGCGAGATCACTCAAGGCAGTTCTTGGGTCCACCGTGACAAGGTTGCTGGACATGATGTCTTTTGCTGTCAGGGGACCGGAAGAATGCGTGGCGGCCTGTAGCTCGGCCGCACCGATCAATCGGGCCAGATCCTCGACACCGATGTTGAACGATTGACTGTAGCGTTCAAGAATGCTCATCAGTTCTTCTTCAGACAAGCCGAGGCGTTCGGTCGGATTGCGGTCCTCTGTTGCGTGATTGCCCGGATCATCGAACTGTCGAAACGGATAGCGTCGCCCCGTGAGCCGCGCATAGATCGTTGCAAGAAGCACGAGCGCCGCCGTGCCGATTGCAATGGGTGCAAGCGCGAACCGGAAACCCAGATCGGCGATGGCGTCGGGTGACATTGCGGCGGTCATCGCGACGGCACCGGCGGGAGGGTGGATAGCGCGGCAAAGGATAGTCGCCGTGACGGCGAGGCCAACGGCAAGCGCGATCCGCAGCACCGGGTCCAGCACGAGAAGGCAGACGGCAACGCCTACGATCGCGGCAACGGTGTTGCCAACGATTGCGGACCAAGGCTGCGCCAGAGGGCTATTGGGTACGGCGAAAAGCAGGACAGAAGATGCGCCGAAAGGCGCAACGAGGTAGAGTCCCAGTTCCGTGTCAATTTGCGGCGACAGCAGGAACAGCCCCGTCACCCCCAAACCGATAAGGGCACCAAGCCCGGCACGCATGGCCTCGATGCCTGAAACGCGGGCAACGGCGGGGCTCAGTGATTTCAAAATATGCAAATGCGCGCCTCCAGTTGAGATATGCGCAAAGTTTCATCAGTTTATGAAAGGTGCAACCTGCAGTCGGCCTGAAGGGCGCGAGTGTTATGATCAGGCTGGCCGAAAAGACGAAGGTTTGCGGGAGGCTGTGCTTCACGCAGATCGCGGGGGCGCTGATAGCACACGTCTGCTGCAACAGATGCGCCCGCCTGCAATGGAGGCGGCATTGCATCATCCGTTGCAGAACTCTCGTTGATAGACGCTTGATCCAGGCATGACGCTACGGCAATATCTATCGAGGATATTTTCACTTCAGACATTTTGCCAAAGGAGATTGGTCATGCCGATGAGTGACGTCGAAATCGACGCGATGAAGAAACTCATTGATGCCTCGCGCAAGAAGGCGCTCAATTTCGGTTTCTGTTTGGGGAGCAAGGCAGAAGAATCCGCATTCTATCTCGATAAGGTAAAATCGGCGGACGTCCTTGCCAAGCGGGCAAAAAAGGCCGCCAGTGGCAGTAAGGTGGCCTATGGGACAGTCTCTACCAGTGGCAGCGACATCAACTTGCATCTGACCGGCGATGCGCCAGCCGGGCTGGTTCCCGGCGCCAGAGATTTTCTTAAAGCCCATGGTTTGAAGCTCAAGATCAACCTTCTGGAAAGCGATGATGACACGTCGCAGCCTGGGGACGTGGGAGGCGGACCCAATCGGAACTTGATCCGTTGGGCGGAGACGCGAAAGATCATTGCAAATGCTCTGGCCGAAGACCTGTCCCGACTGGGGGACCGTTCCAGCATCAGTGCCGCTTGGGCTATGGCACAGCAAAAGGCGGACGACGAGGACTATGCAGGAGCCTTGAAGATTGCCGAAAAGGTGGAACGTGATTACGCCGCCGCTTGCAAAGCCTTTGCCACCGACACAGTGAAAACCGCGATAGGTCGCTTTGATAAGGTAAAGACGGTTTTGACGGTCGAAGACCGCCAAGAGCTGCGCGGCATGGTGGAGCCGATCCTCAAAATGGTCGGCAAGACGCCTTTGGCGGATGTGGAGAAGGCGGCCAAGTCCTTCGAGGCGGAGATCATCAAACGGGCCAAGGCACGGGCAGGCGAGATCGATCAGCGTGCCAAGCCCGTTGAGGAGAAGCTAGAGGAAGCCAACAGGGATCTGGCCGCCGAACTCAAGATACTGGAGAAGAAGACCAAAGATGTCTCTCGTGAGGTCGGCGGTCTTAATAAGCAGCTCGCGCAGCAACAGACCTTGCTCAAGGACTTGCCCGGCAAGAAGGGCAGTGCGGCCAAAAAGCAGGAGGCCGCGCAAAAGATCAAGGAACGGATTGACACACTGGTCGGGAGCATCGCTGCCAAGACCCGCGAAGTGGAGGAGTATAACGCTGAACTGGCGAAGCAGATTCAAGCCGCCAAGCAGAACCACGACATGCTCACAAGTTTGGACAAGACGATGCTCGCCAACATCAAGGGTAACGTCGATGCCGCCAAGAAAGAGATAGCTGCAAACCCGCTGGCGGAAATGCAGTCGAAACTCGAGGCGACGATCCAGGAGATGGACGACGCCATCAAATGGCAAGAGGACCAGGTGAAGCGTACCGAAAGCGGCGAGAATACACACGGGACTGGACGACATGGTGCCCAGACCGGGGTGGATCGTCAGGCCCGTCGAGCGGCGACGGGTGGAGACGCGCCAGACAGCGCCGGCAACGAGTTCGGGACCACCCGGTCGATCAAAACCTGGAGTGGTGAGCAGATCGAATGGGAGCAGGACGATGTAACAGGCAAACGCAAGATCAAGTCGCGCACTCCCGTGACCAAAACGGTTGCAGCAGAGGTTGTCCGGCACTTCAACAGCGACAAAGGATCCTCTTTCAATACACCTGTTCTAGAGAAGGCTGCCGTCGACAAGGCTATCGGCATCATGAACGCCAAGGATTGGACAGAAATCCACAGCAACTCCAGCGGCTGGCACGATCTGTTGAGCGTAGCCTTGGTGGTTGAAGCCCCGCAAGAGCTGGACATCGACGGTAAGTCCTACACCAAGAGTTGGGGCTATTCCGTCAGCCGAAAGGAAGCCGCAACCATGGCGCTGGCGGATGCCGAGAAGGTGATTGTCAAGTTCGAGAAAGGCGAGATCAACGAAACCCAGATGTTGGACCAGCTGGGTGTTGCCAAGCTGCTTGACGGGAAGGCGCTGAAGAAAATCCCTTATGCCACCGTGGTTCTGGAGCGTGCGACTGTCGGGGCCCCGTGGAAAAGCAAAACGCACTATCCCAATGACACGAAAACTGCAGAGAGCCTGGATATTGCGGGTCGCAGGGTTCGGAATGCGTCGGGGCACGAGACCGTGGCAGCAATGTAGAAGAGTATCTTCTGGTCATGGTTGGCGGCTGGATGGGGTGTTTGCGGCAAAGGGCCGTTGACCTTTTCGCTGCGTCCGTCACTTCCGCTTGCAGATACAGCACTGCGCTGCTCGACGTTCAGATTGGTGAAGCCATAGAACGGCAAACAAACACGTTATGAAACGAAACCGGCTCCGGTCGCGGCTGAATGAAAGTTCAGTGGCAGGTCACGGGTGACAACGCTTCGTCGCAGGTCATTCAGCAACGCGAAACTGCTGCTCTGTCCCACCCCGGCGTTACTCAGATCTGACCATCCCAACGCTGGAACGCGGCTGCAAACTCGCCTGATAGGCAGACGCAATGCGTTCGATGATCGCCACAGGTTTACGTGACAATCCCACGAAAGTTCTTGAGGTTGGACCCCTTGTCAACGCAAGCAGCCGACCAAACGAGGTCGGCTGCTGTCTTATCTCATGTTGCGGGCCGCTTCGCCATTTCTGCGCTATTGTCCGTAGCACCGGCTGATGGATCGACGATTGCTTCACCACTCTCTTTCCAGCGCTGCCGTTCTTCGTCACTCGCTTTTGGCGAGAACAGTCCGACCTGTGCATAGAAGATTCCGATAACCGGGGACAACCAGCAGGCTATCGCGAGCGGGATATAAAGAAGGTTCTCGATCTGACCGTCCGCAATCCCAAGGCCCAAGGCGCTGATCACGAAAGCACCGCCGGCATTCCATGGAACCAATGGCGATATCAGAGTTCCACCTTCTTCGATCCCGCGTGACAGGTTAAGCGTCGAATAGCCCAGCCCCCGATAGACGGGCGCATACATGCGGCCGGGCAATGCGATTGACAGATATGGATCTCCGGCAACGAGGTTGGTGGCAATAGATGTTGAGACTGCCGCCGTCTGGACGCCGGCGAAGGTATGCACTTTGGTGAGTATGGCACGGATAATCGTTTCCAGGCAGCCCGTCTTCTCCAATGCACCGCCGAAACCGAGAGCGATGAGAACCAATGAAATCGTCCACATCATGGACTGGATGCCGCCACGGTTCAGCAGGCTATCAATTTCGCTGATCCCGGTGTCGATCTTGTAGCCGCTATTGCCGTAGGTGAACAACTCATGCAGCGTCGCGCCTTGGGACAACATGGCTGCCAAGCCACCCGCCAGAACACCAGCGAACAGAGATGGGATTGGAGGCATTCGACGTACAGCAAGGAAGATCACCAATAGAGCTGGCAGGAGCAGCCAGGGTGAAATCAAGAAGTTATCCTGCAAGGCACTCGTAATGGCATTGATCCGTTCGAAAGATCCACCTGCCGGATCAATCAGTGCGTAGCCCGCGAACAGATACACGGCGAGTGCGGCAAGCATCGAAGGCACCGTGGTCGGCATCATGTTCTTGATGTGCGAGAACACATCCTGACCGGTCACGGCTGGCGCAAGGTTGGTCGTGTCCGAGAGCGGTGAGACCTTGTCGCCGAAAAATGCTCCTGAAACGACGGCACCTGCGGTCCAATAGACTGGCACATCAAATCCCGCACCAATCCCCATCAAGGCCAGACCGACCGTCCCGACCGTTCCCCAAGAGGTGCCTAGTGACAATGAAACGACTGCGCACAAAATCATCGCGGCCGCCAGGAATATCTGCGGGGAGAGAATGACCAACCCGTAATAGATCAATGTTGGCACGGTACCGGACGCGATCCAGACGCCAATGATCATGCCAACGCAAATCAGCACCGAAACCGATGGAAGCGACACATGGATGACGTGGAAAACCCCTTCCTCGACATCGGTCCATTTCATTCCGAGAACCATGCCGACAAGGCCAGTGATCGCCAAGCCGATAGCTAGCGGAATATGCGGAGTAAAATCACCAAAGTAGAATAATTGTACGCCCAACACGATGAGCGTCAGAATGATGGGTGTTAGGGCCAGTGCCAGTGATGGCTGGCGATGCGGGTCCCCGTTTCTTGAATCGGGCATTTACTTATCCTTTCCACCGACGTTGCGTGTCCCAGGCAGAAGGCGTTTCGACCGGGAATGCGGCGATCGAGTATACGCTCGCCTCGTCGGATCCATGTTAGCCTTCATATCCATACGATCAGGCAAAATTCCTAGGAAATGGCCCCATAATTTGATAAACATAAGAAATTAGCACTTAAATATTCACGATTTGTAGGCAATATGGCTGAATTACTTGATGCAATTGATCGCAAGATCCTCCGTACATTACAGGATCATGGGCGCCTGCCTGTTGTTGAACTCGCCGACCGCGTGAATTTGACCAAGACCCCCTGTTCCTATCGAATGCGACGGTTGGAAAAATCCGGCTATATTCGCGGGTACCGAGCCGAACTTGATCCCGTGCTACTGGATGCCGGGCGTATCATGATTGTTATGGTGTCGCTGAGTCAGACCAGCGACGACGCGCTGGAGACCTTCAATGAAGCAGTCCGGAGGATTCCCGAGGTTCAAGGCTGCTATATGATTGCCGGAAACTTCGACTACTTACTCAAGGTTCGGACAAAAGATGTCGACGAGTATCGCAGTGTACTTGGTCACAAGTTCAGCAAACTCCCGCATGTCCATCAGACCCACTCATTTGTGGTGATGGAATTGGTAAAGGATGACATTACCGTTCCGGTCACCTGAGCCACACGAGACAGGCCAAGTCGATCACCCGGATCATCAATATCTAGTCGTCTGGCCGGCCCAAATCACGATGGCAGGGTTCATTTCGATCTAATCTCCGTTGTTCTTGTTTTCGGCGAACGTGTGAGCGACCAGGGCATTCGCATGACCGTGACCCATGCCGTGCTCTGCCTTCAACCAAGCGACGAGTTCCATGTGTTTCTTGCCGGCATTTTTCCGGATAAGGGATGTCCATTCGGCGATCGGGCGGCCGTATTTTTTCTCGATCGAGGGAAAGTAGGACGCGGTGCCTTTGACCGGTTTCTGAGATTCAGGTGAATTCATCCCGAAATCTTCTCAGCCATTCGCAAGGGATCGCGCGTACTCTTCAAGCTGCGTGGCGACGGTTCCCCATCCATCGAAGAATCCCATATCCTCATGTGTTTGCCGTGCCTCCGGTGAGCGATGGCGTGCGATTGCCGTATAGGTCGTTCCGCCGCTACCATTGTCGGCAAATTCGACAATGGCCGTCATGAACGGGTCGGGCGCCGGTGCCCAGCCCTCGCTATAGGTGTCGGTGAAGACAAGCCGCCTGCCATCAATGACTTCGAGATAAACTCCTTTGTTCTCTATCTGTTTGCCGTCGATATTCATTGTTGTGTTGAACTTTCCGCCAACCCGCAGATCAATCTCGCACGCGTCAAGGCTGTGAGGCTTGGGCATGAAGAAATTCATGATGTGTGTCGGGGTTGTCCAGCACTCCCAAAGCACCGAGCGCGGTGCGTTGAGTGTGCGCGTGAAGCTGAGATCGGTTTCTGGTTTCAGTTTCATTTATTTCGCTCCTTCATGATGTTGGTGACATAATCATCAAGACGATCAAGGCGCTCTTCCCAGATCGCGCTTTGTTCGCTCAGCCAGTCCTTGACGGGCGTGAAGGCATCGGGGGCCAACTCGCAGACGCGTGTTCTGCCCTGTTTTGTCGATGTGATCAGCCCGGCGTCTTCCAATTTCCGGAGATGTCCCATGAAGGATGGAAGTGCCATGTCGTGCGGCTCCGCCAGTTCGCTGACGCTAGCCTCTCCACGGGCGAGGCGTTGCAAGATCATGCGCCGCGTTGGGTCGCCCAATGCAGAGAAGCAACGGTCAAGATTAGCATCTAACTTAGCCATATAGCTAAGTAACACTTCGCTATCATTGCTGTCAACAACACTTAGCCAAATCGCTTACTTTTTATGCCGCTGACAACAACCTACGGCACTATTGTTCGAGGTATCGCTGTTGAAGGCCCCAGGATCGGTGGGATACGCCCGCCCGGCTGCCGGAGGGCAGCTTCACCGGCCCGAACATGATTGCATACCCCGGCATACCCGGTGATCGACCCCGAATTCCGGCTATCCTCCTGATCCTTTCCAGACCACTGTGGTACAAATGCCATCAGGAGGGGCTCGCCAACCCATCATCAACGACAAGCGGAATGATCACCTTGCTTTGATGCATCAAAATCAACTCGGGTGAGTTCAGTCGAAGACGATGACCTGCCGGATCGCTTCGCCCGCGGCAAGCCGCTCGAACCCCTCGTTGATTTGGTCCAGCCGCAGCCGGTGGGTCATCAGCTTCTCGATGGGCAACTGCCCCTGCTGCATCATCTGTGCAAACCGCGGGATGTCGCGCACCGGCACGCAGGAGCCGACATAGGATCCCTTCAGATTACGCTCCTCCGCCGTCAGCGTCACCGGCGCGACGGTCATCTTTGCGTCCGGATGGGGCAACCCGGCGGTAACGGTCGTGCCGCCCCGCCGCGTGATCGCGTAGGCGAACTCCAGTGCCGGAACCGCACCAGCCAGCTCTACCGCCAGGTCGACGCCGCCGCCCGTCCAGTCCCGGACGCGGGCCACCGCATCCGCGTCGCGCGGGTCGATGGCATGGGTCGCGCCCAGATCCAGTGCATGCCGGCGCTTGTCTTCGGAGAGATCGACGGCAACCAGCGTGCGCGCGCCCGCCGCCACCGCGCCGAGAACACCGGCCAGCCCGACACCGCCCAGCCCGACCACCGCGCAGCTTTGCCCCATCTTCAGATTGCCTGAATTCAGCACCGCGCCCACACCGGTCAGCACCGCGCAGCCCAGAAGTGCCGCCTTGTCCAGCGGGATGTCCTTGTCGATCCGGATACAGGAATTCTCCGACATCACCGCATGGGTCGAAAAGGCCGACACGCCGATATGGTGGTTCACGCTCTCGCCGTCCACGCTGATCTTGCGATCACCGTTCAGCAGCGTGCCGTTGGCACCCGCCGCCGCGCCGGGTTCGCACAGGGCAGGGCGGCCCTCGGCGCAGGGAATGCAGTGGCCGCAGGACGCCACAAAGACCATCACCACGTGATCGCCGGCTGCCAGGCGCGTGACGCCTGGGCCGACCGCCTGGACCACGCCCGACGCCTCGTGCCCGAGCGCGACGGGCATCTGCCGGGGACGGTCGCCGTTGATGGTCGAGAGATCCGAATGACACAACCCCGCCGCCGCCATCCGGACCAGCACCTGGCCGGGGCCGGGATCGTCCAGATCCGCCTCGACGATCTCGAGCGGGCGGCTTTCGGTATAGGGGCGCGACAGCCCCATTTCGCGCAGCAGGCTGATCTTGGCTTTCATCGGGTTCCTCCTTCGGTTCTGTCGGCGCAGCGGACGGCAACGGCTGTTCATGGTTCTCCTCCCGCGCGCTTCAGGCGCCGCCCCGGCGAGCGGATTACGCCGCCTGCGCGGTTCGTCTTGTGATCTCGCCCCGTTCGATCACGAAAAGCTCGTCGATGAGATCGGCCGAGTGCACATGGTCGGATTCCGACAGCAGCACCGACATGCCTTCGCCGCGCAGACCGCCGATCACCTCGATCAGCCGCTGGGCAAGGGCAGGGGCCACGCCTTCGAACGGCTCGTCCAGCAGCAGCAGCCGATGCCCGACGATCAGCGCCCTCCCGAGCGCCACCAGCTTCTGCTGCCCGCCCGACAGGGCCAGCGCCTTGCGGTCGGCGAAACGCGCGATTTCCGGCATAAGGTCATAGATCATCGTCAACCGCGCGCGGTCCACCCCCGCGCCGGTGGCATGGACCGGCAGCAAGATGTTCTCCTCGACGCTGAATTCGGGGATCAGCCGGCGATCCTCGGGCATGTAGCCCACGCCCATCGGCGCGCGAACATGCGCCGGTTCCGCCGTCACGTCGCGCTCGTCCAGCAGGATCGCCCCGCCCTCGGGGCGAAGCAGTCCCATCACCGCACGCATGAAGGTGGTCTTCCCGGCCCCGTTGCGCCCGATCAGGCCGGCGGTGGTGCCCGGCGGCACGTCAAGCGACGCGCCGCGCAGGATCGGCGTGCCGGCGATGGCCACGTCAAGCGTCCTGACCTCAAGCATGGGCACCCCCGATCACGTATTGGCGAACCTTGTCGTTCTGTAGCACCTCCCCGGTCGGGCCGTCTGCCAGGATCGTGCCTTCGTAGAAGGCCACCGTCCGCGCGGCGAAGCGGCGGACGATGTCCATGTCGTGCTCGATGAACAGAAGCGTCGTCTCGCCGTCCTTCAGCGGGGCAAGGGCCGTTTCCATCATGCCGATCTTCTCGTCCACCGAGACGCCCGAGGTGGGTTCGTCCAGGAGGATCACCGCCGGGTCGCCCACGGCAGCCATGGCGATGTCAAGCTGCTTCTTCACGCCCTGCGGCAGTGTGCCCACGATGCTGTCGGCGAACCCGTCCAGCGCGAAGCGGGCAAGGATGGCGCGCGCGGCATCCATCCGTTCGCCAGTCAACGCCGGGGCCGACAGCGCCCCGCCCGATTCAGCCGCCGCGATATCGGCGATTATCACGTTTTCCAGCGTGGTCAGTTGCGGAAAGATCTGGCTGATCTGGAAGCTGCGGCGAATGCCGCTGCGGGCGGTGTCGCGCGGCGACATGCCGGTGATGTCGCGCCCGCGAAACCGGATCGTCCCGGCCGAGGGCTTCAGATACCCCGTCACCATGTTGACGAAGGTGGTCTTGCCCGCCCCATTCGCGCCGATCACGGCCAGCGTTTCACCCGGATACATCGCAACCGAGATGTCCCGCGCCGCAACGACGCCCCCGAACTGTTTCTCCAGCCCCTCGGTAATCAGGATGGCGTCGCGGCTCATGTTTTTCTCCTCCGCTGGACGAGCGACCACAGCCCGTCGGGTAGCAGCAGGATCACGGCAAGCATCACCGCGCCTAGGATCATCTGCCAGGCGTTCGGCGCGAAATCGAGCGCATAGGTGCGCACCAGTTCCAGAAGGAAGAAGCCCAGGATCGGGGCGATAGTGCTGCCCCGCCCCGCCAGCAGTGCGACGAAGACGAACCCGCCAGAGGTCGTCCAGTTGGTCATCGACGGATCGACATGGCCGGTGGAAATGGCAAGGATCCCGCCCCCCAGCCCCGACAGGCCGGCGGCGATGACGATGGTGATGCTGACGATGCGCCGGGGCGACGCGCCCAGGTACTCCAGCCGGATCTCGTTCTCGGCCACCGCCTCGCACAGCATGCCCGCGCCCGAACGCAGGTAGCGCGCGACCAAGAAGCAAGCCAGCACCGTCAGCACCGCCGTCACCCCATAGGCGATGTCGGGCCGCACACCGCGATCGGGCAGCCAACCGAAATAGCTGACCGGCGGCACGTTGAATCCGTCGGTCGATCCCAGCCACGCCGCCTTGACCAGAAGCCCGTAAAGGATCATCGACACGGCCAACGACAGCATCGCGTAGAATATTTCACGGTAACGCGACAGAAGCAGCGCCAGCACAGCCCCGATGACCAGCGCGGCAATTACGGCGGCAGGCAGCAGGATCGCGGCCTCGGTGATCCCGGCCTTGGCGGCCAGCATGCCAACCGTGTAGCCGCCGATGCAGTAATACAGCCCCTGCCCGAAGTTCACGAGCCCCGCGCGCATCTGCAACACGACGCCAAGCGCCACCAGCCCGCCCCCAAGCGCGGTCTGCAGCAGAAAGCGCAGCCAGCCGGGCAGGAAGAATGCAAGAACCAGTAACACCGCCAGAACGGCGATATAGACGGGTTCGCGGCGGAAATCCGTTTTCATCATATTTTGCGTCCCGAGGTCTTGGCGAACAGCCCATGTGGGCGCACGGCCAGCACGGCGGCCATGACCGCGTAGATGGCGAACAGGTCGAATTGCGGCGCAAGGTGAACGCACAGCGCGCGTGCATAGCCGGCAAAGATCGCGCCGATGGCCGCGCCGGGGATAGAACCCAGCCCGCCGATGACGACCACCGCGAAGGCCAGGATGATGACCTCGACCCCGATACCCGGTGTCACGGCGATCTTCGGCGCGGTCACAACGCCGCCCACGACGGCGAACACCGTGCCAATGGCGAAGGTTGTCGCGAAGATGCGGGTGACGTTGATCCCCATCGCCGCGCTGATTTCACGGTCGGCGACGACGGCAGTGGTCATCCGGCCCATCCGCGTGCGTTCCAGCCAGAACCATAGCCCCAGTCCCAGAACCACCGCCAGCACGACCATCAGCAGATCATAGACCTGGTAGGGCAGCCCGCCGATCTCGACGAAGCCGAAATAGGCATAGGGCTGGTAGACGAAATAGCTGTTCACGCCCCAGATCATCTTCACCGCGTCCTCGAGGATCAGGAACATCGCGTAGGTGACCAGTACCATCAGCACCTCGTCGCGCCCGTAAAGGAACCGCAGCACGCCGCGTTCCACGGCCAGGCCAAGCACCACGCCCGCCACCAGCGCAGCCACGCCCATGGCAAGGAAGGCCAGCGCCTCGGGCAGGCCCGCGCCGTAATAGACCCCAAGCGCCGAGGCGCAGACATAGGCCCCGATGGCATAAAATGCCCCGTGAGCGATGTTAAGGATACGCATGACCCCGTAGATCAGCGTCAGCCCGACGGCAACCAGGAATAGCCAGGCGGCATAGTTCATCCCGTCGAGCATGATGGCGGAGAATTTCAGCATCTTGTCCGTCCGTTGATCGGAAATGGGCGGGACGCGGCACCCTCGCGTCCCGATCCGTTCTAGGCGATCAGTCGCAGATCGCGCCTTCGAAACCGGCCTCGATCCACGCGGCGGCGGTCATGTCGGCGGGCGGGCTGGTGCATTCGGCCTCGTAGAACTTGACGTTCTCGACCGTGGGTTCACCGTCCACCAGCGCGTAAGTTCCGAACCCGATGCCCTGGATGGCCTGGTGCCCGTTGGCATTCGCCATCTTCACGGTGCCCGAAGGCGCTTCGAATTCCATCCCGGCAAAGGCGGCGGCGGCATCGGCCCCGGTCGCACCTTCGCCCGCCTTCTCGAACGCAGCCTTGGCGCCAAGGATGGCCTGCGCCATCTTCCACGCGGGATAGGTGGCCATGGTGCCGAACCGTTCCTCGTAGGCGGCCGAGAACCAGGTGGACAGCTCGTTTTCAGGTGCAAAGACGCTGAACGGGCCGCGCGCGGACACGATCGCGCCTTCGGGAACGTCCTTGGTGATCGTCGGGAACAGCGCCTCGCCGCAGGTCATCAGCACCGTAGAGCGCGCGAACAGCCCGCGCGGCGCGGATTGCAGCACGAACGCCTCCAGGTCGCCGCCCCAGAACGAGTTGAACACCACCGTCGGCGATGATGTCAGCAGCGCCGAGACCTCGGCCCCGTACTGACCCGCGCCAAGCTGCGGGAACTGTTCGGACACGATTTCCGACCCGGTATCCAGCGCCTTCAGCGAAGCGGTGAAATCGCGCCAGTTGTCCTGTCCCCAGGCGTAGTTCTGGTTGATCCCGGCGACGCGCGACAGGTCCGCGCCGCTATCGACCAGGTAACGCGCCGCGCCAACCGCGTCGGACGTTGCCGTCGGTCCGGTGCGGAACAGGAATTTCGGGTCGGTGACGACTTCTTCGAAAATCTGGGGCGTGCCGCAATCGACGAAAACGGTAAAGGTTTCCAATTCTTCGGCCAGCGGCGCCACCGTCTTGCAGTTGCCCGAAGACGTGTAGCCGATCACCGCGTCCACCCCGTCGCGTTCGACAAGGTTGCGGTACTCGACCGCCGCGTCTGATGCCTCGTCGGTAAAACGCGCCTCGATCGTCCGGCCGTTGATACCGACGGTGTTGTAAGGTCCCGGCACCTCACCCGCGTTAAGCGCGTCGAACAGGAGTTCGGCGGCCTGTTTCTCCGGTTCGCCGAATGGTCCCGCTGCCGCGCCGGACAGAAAGACCGGCACCCCGATCTTGAAACTGTCCTGTGCCATCACAGCACCGGACGATGCCAGTGCAGTGCCAAGTGTCAGTGCAAATACGCAGGTCTTCATGTTCAGATTTCCTCCCATCAAACTTCAGATGCGTAGCCATCAGACGCATATTTCTTAGTTCTGTATCGTGACCTTCAACACTTTCGCCAATCCTGTTACTCACCCTCACCAAGTCTGTTTGTTCAGTATTCTGGACAGCGTTCTTTATATCGAATACTAATCAGAAGATCGACGTTGCGTCAATTTCGTTATTGAAAGAACTCAGGGTGTGAACCATCAGAATGGCAGAGGATACGAAGGCAAAAAAATCTTTGGTTCCGGCGATCAATCGCTCTACTTTGGTTCTCGATCTTGTAGCGGGGGAACAGGGAGCGCTGACCGTCTCCGAGATCAGTCGACGGATGAACCTGGCACGAAGTTCTGTCCATGCCATATGTGCCACCCTTACGTCACTTGATCTGCTTGTCCGAAACTCGGACCAGACATTTGCAATTGGTCCCCATGTGATGCGATGGTCACGGGCCTTTTCTCATCGCAGCGACGTCGCCGCCGAGTTTGCACGGATTTGGGATGAGGGTGCGATTGAACTGCAGGGTGCGACGATCACGCTTTCCGTTTTGGACGGCAATGAGGTCGTTTATATCGGCGCTCGAAACTCGGATCATACGCCATGGTTCAGCTTTCGGGTTGGAATGCGTTTGCCCATGGCTTTTACAGCGACGGGCCACGCCTTCATGAGTTGTATGACAGACAGTGAAATCCGCCGTCGCTTTCAGGATGGCATGCCGCCGTCCATGACGTCGCGTTCGCCGCAAACGCTCGATGATCTTCTGAGGCTTGTCCAGGAGACCAGGAGGCGCGGTTACTCCGTCGACAATCAAGCCGTTAGCGACGGTATGATTTGTTTCGGATGTCCGGTGCTGAATTCTGCCAATGCGCCAGTTGCCGGTGTCGCGGTCAGCCTTCCAGTAGAGGAAGTAACGACCGAGAAAGAAACGAAGATCGTGACGACACTTAAAGGGATTGCCTCTACTATTTCACAGCGGTTGGGAGCCGATCTGAACACATAAAGTGTTCGGTCCCTTGGCACACGCGCGTGTCGTGGTTGCGGCCTGGGCGTCGGACTACAACACCGAACGCCCACATTCGGCCTTGGATTACCAGGCCCCGCCCGACTACGCGCGGACCCCGATCACCGCAATCGCCCGACCCACTGTGCGAGATGAAGACTCCGCGCGTCGGGCGATTGCTCCACCTGCGCCGATTGGCGTAAACCCGAACCGGGCTCAAGTCGCGGCTGGATGAAAGTTCAGTGGCAGGTCAGGACAACCTAGGTGCCTAACAGCGCTGGCGTATCGTGATGTGATTGCGGTACGCCTTGTCATGCTGTTCTTGGGTACACCTTGAAGAGCTTTGAAGGTGTAGACGGCGCCATTCAGGTTGCTGGCAAGCCCACAATGGCACCTCGAGGCCAGCGGGGGCGTCTACACCTTCAGAACCGTTCAATTGGAATACTTGCGGCGCGATCAACGATGTAAGGGGCTCAGTCCCTAAACGACGGGTGCCTTGGCCATCATCGTCACGCCATGCTTTGCCGCACCTCAGTGAATTTCGACAATGCGTTGAGTGTCTGACCATCGTCGATGCGCGCCAGATCGAGAATAATCCCGTTGGCGATTGTCATCGGGGTGGCGATTGATTGGTGTTCGCCCGGTGCCCCGCGCGATACATTGATCTGCAACGTGGGTTTCGGCAGGAACCGGGCTGCTCGAATGTCGGATATAACGAGTGTTTTCACGCCGCCGCTGACCAAAACATTATGCATCCGTTGCAGGCGCTTGGATATCTGCCTGAAAGCAAATATCCAAACGACATCGCGCGCAGTCATCGAGGCGATTTGCTCGGCCATTTGTTGGTCGGACCCGGACATGTCTCGTGCATCATAGCCAGATCTTTGCAACCTGATCTCGACAAGCTTTGCTATTGCTGCCCCATGCCCCTGTCCGAACAGAAACACGCGGCGCGCTGCCATGACCGCTTCAGAAAAGTGGCGGATATCAGTGTCGGAAATGGTGTCGCGCGCGGCCTGTAGGGTTGCAATTTCACTGTCCAGGACGTCTTGGACGAGACTGCGTTCTTCAGAGCGAGCCAGTCTTGCGGCGATCCTGGACTCTGCATGGATGAAGTCTCCGTGCTCGCGTGTCAGACTATCCTGCAGAAACGCTTTGAGGTCTCGATATCCTGAAAACCCCAGCCTTCGCGCGAGCCGAACAGCTGATGAAGGATGGACACCAGCACGATCGGACACCTCCTTGCCGTCTTGCATGGCTGCGCGTATTGGATCGCTGATGAGCACATCAAGAATACGCGCGTCAGCCGGAGTAAGTTTCTCTGAATGCTTGGAGATCAGAGAGTGCAATTGAGTGAGGTCTTGATCGCTCAAATTAGTATCCGCTCAGCATCTAGTGTACCTGATCTCTCGCCTGTTCATGCGGGAACCATGTCTTGCCGATGGTGTGTGTTCTTTCGTTCGGCCATTGATACGCGTTCACCGGACACCGGGTCAAAATGAAACAGATGCCGTTCAGGGCATCCGAGCCATACCGTCTCTCCCTCTTGCGGAACGTTGGCGCTGCGCGCAGTGATGGCGGATATCTGGCCCGCCTTGCTAACACAGTGAATGATCAGATCTGCACCGGTCATCTCGATCATGCTCACGGATGCCTCGACCGCGGGTTCTGACATTGGTGGCTTGGCGCGCCTGATCGCTATGTGTTCAGGGCGAATTCCAAGATCGAGTTGCTGATCGACAGACGCATCAGAAAGATGGCAGGCCTCGAAAAAGTTCATTGCCGGCGTACCGAGAAAACTGGCGACGAAGCGATTTCGGGGCTGATCGTAGATTGCGGCCGGGGTATCGAACTGCTGCAGGCACCCGTCCTTCATCACGGCAACACGATCCGCCATGGAAAGTGCTTCGGTTTGATCGTGAGTGACATAGACGATGGTTGCCCCAAGCTTGCGATGCAAAGCTTTTATCTCTGTACGCATCGCCACGCGTAGTGCGTTATCGAGGTTGGACAGTGGCTCATCCATCAAGAAGGTCGTGGCATTGCGTGCCATTGCGCGCCCCATGGCGACGCGCTGGCGTTGGCCTCCGGAGAGAGCGGCCGGCTTGCGGTCGAGAAATGGCGTGAGCTGCAACATCTCGGCAACGTCATGGGCGCGTTGCAAGCGATCACGTTTGGGAACACGTCGTAGCTCGAGCCCGAACGCGATATTCTCCAATACCGTCATGTGCGGGTACAGAGCGTAGTTCTGAAAAATCATCGCGATATCACGATCCTGGGGCGCGAGGTCATTCGCGCGCGTGCCGCCGATGATAATGTCTCCGGTTTCGCAGGGTTCCAGCCCCGCGATCAGCCGGAGCAGCGATGATTTCCCGCATCCCGAAGGCCCCACTATGACGATGAATTCACCGGCTTCGATGTCCATGGAGACACCGTGAAGCACCTGCGGTCCGTTGCTGTAGGACTTACGGATATCCCTTAGCTGGATCGAACTCATGCTGCGGCCTCCGAGGCAAGCGATCGACGCCTTGCGATAGCGAGGGTGGGGCGGTCCGTGGTGAAAACCTTTATGCCGAGCGCAAGTGCCTTGTCGATCTGCGTGCCATCATGCGCAGCCCAACAGCCGAATTCCAATCCGGCATCGGTAACCTCGGTCGTCATCTGCGCATTGGCACGGTCAATGTGTACACCAATCTCTGGGATGCTGTGGGCGATTGCCACGTCGATCACAGCCTTCAGCCCAAGCTGGGTAAGTACCGCAGGGCTGACAAGCCATAGCCGCGGCCTTTCTGATGCGCTGCCCAACTCGTCAAGGGTATCGATCAGGAACGATGAGAAGACTGTCCTATCCAATAGTTCATTCTCCGCCAGTGTTTGCACGACGCGTGGAACAAAGTCCGTGTAGGGGTTTCCGTCTGCGCCGGGCTTGATTTCACACCGGAAATCTACCGGGCTGTCATGATAGATGGCGCAAAGTTCGGTCAGGGTAAGTGGGGACTGACCCGCGCTGTAATCGATTACAGCCGACCGCACCTTGCGCGCGGGGTGGTCGCTGATCGCGCCGGTCTGATCCGTGGTGCGGTCGAGTGTGGGGTCATGGTGGACGAAGATCTCGCCATCAGACGTGGGATGCAGATCAAATTCCACCTCTTCCAGCGCCATGCCCGCCGTGGCTTTGAAACCGCTCGGTGTGCTGTCTCCGAATTCCAGCGTGCCTCCGCGATGAGATGCAATACGTGTCATGAGTTGTTTTCCTTTGATTTTATTTCACGGCGCCCATGGTGATCCCACGCACGAGATGACGTTCGACGATCAAGAAACCCAGCAGGACCGGCAGGATGGTGATTGTGGAGGCGGCCATAACAAGCGGCCAGTCGACCACGTCCTCACCGGGGTTGACGCGGTACAGGCGTGCCAACCCGACCTGCAAGGTATACAGATCGTCTTTGCCAACCGCGACGAGCGGCCAGATGTAGTTGTTCCACTCGCTGATGAAGATGTAGAGCCCCATTGAAAAGATCGCCGGACGCGCCACGGGAACAATCACCCTCCACAGAACCTGAAGAGGGGTTGCACCGTCCATATAGGCCGCTTCATCCAGCGCTTTGGGAATGCCGCGGATGTATTGCCTTAGAAAGAATGCGGCGAATCCGTTGGAAATCGCGGGCAGGATCAATCCGGCGTAGCTGTCGAGCAGGCCGGCTTTGGCAAGCGTCAGGTAATTAGGTATCAGCGTGATATGGCTGGGGATCATCAATGTTGCGACAACCGCACCAAACATCAGGTTGCCGCCGCGAAAGTCAAAGCGCGCGAATGCGAACGCCGCGAGGATTGCTACCGTCAACCCGACCAGAGTGACCACACCGGATACAATGACACTGTTCAGGAGGTAGCGCGCAAAGTTGTACTGGCCGATGGCCCTTGCGTAATTGTCGAGCGTGAAATCCAGTTGACCGGTGTAATAGGCATCTACCGTCAGGAATGACATCCAGATGGAATACAGCACCGGTGACAGGAAAATCAGTGCGGCCAGAAGCGCCATCGGCGAAAGAGTCCATTCAAGCTTCATAATGCACTCTCCGACCAACCACGCGGGACTTGATGACCGCGAGCGCAATCAGGAAAACAAACAGCAATACGGCAAGCGCCGATCCCACGCCGATGTCGAACAGGGTAAAACCCACCCGATATAGCATGTTGACGATCATATCCGTGGCACCAGCGGGACCGCCTTCGGTCATGACATCGACAATCGTGAAGACCTGGAACGCCTCGATCACCGAAATCACCAACAGGAAATAGGTCGTTGGCATCACCAGGGGTACGGTCACTCGGCGGAAGACATGGAACTTGCGACCGCCATCTACATCGGCGGCATCGTAGAGTTCCGGCGCGATCGCCTGAAGCCCGGCGATGTAGATGATGATATCATAGCCAAGCTGTTTCCAGGTGTTGACCATGATCAAGACCCATAGCGCGACCTGCGGGTTCTGAAGCCAAGCAACCTTGGGAAGGCCAAGCAGGTTCAAGAGCCCGTTCGCCATCCCGTAATCAGTCGAAAAAACCCAGGAAAACACCACTGCAATGGCAACGGTTGACGTGACGGATGGAAGAAAGAGCGCGCCACGCATGAAGCGGGACAGGACTGTCTCTTTCAGCAGGTAGGAGGCTATTGCAATTGCAAGCACCAGACGAAGGGGCACCGAAACGACCGCGAAGATCGTCGTCACGCGCAGTGCGTTCCAGAATTCACGGGAATCGAACAGCAATCGATAGTTATCCAACCCGACATAGGGTTTGGTCGGGGACATGAAATCCCAGCTGCGAACGCTGAGATTGAGGCTTTCCGCGATTGGCCAGTATGTAAACACGCCGATAAATGCCAACAACGGCAAGGCGAACAGGTAAGGTGTGAGTTTTCGAGGCATTTTTATTCCGTCGACCGCGATAGCAAGGGGCGTTGACGCCCCCTACTGTAGGCCGTCCATTGGCTCAGTTCGTCAAACGATCCGCTTCAAGCCGCGTGCGATCTGCGAACTCCGTCAGCGTCTCTTCGACTTCGCGCTGACCCAGCGCCATTGCCTGCCACATGTCGTATTCCGTCGCGCGCATCCACGTGACGACCGGTGGACGCGGACGTCCACGTGCGAAATCCAGCTGTTTGATGGCGACATCGATGCCGGGCTTGCTGCGTAGCGCGTCTGCGGCAACCGCTTGCGACGTCGTGCCTTTGTTGATCGGCATGTAACCCGTCTTGTCGAACCAGATTGCATTCGATTCAGCCGATGCCGCGAAGCTGATGAACTTGTATGCTGCATCCTGTACTTCTTGCTCCGCGCTCGCCAGAATACCTATTCCGGCGCCGCCGATCGGCACCGCACAGGTCTTGTTGCACGGCATGGGAACGACGGCCAGATCGTCGCCAAGGGAAGCCTGCGCTTGAGCGTAGTTTCCGGTGGAGTTGATCATCATACCGACCTTGCCGGCAAGAAATGCATCGCGACCATTGTTCTCTTTGGTCACACCATCCGGCGAGGCGACTTGATGCTCGTGAACCAGCGAGGCCATGAATTCATATGCCTCGATCGTGTTGGGCGCGTCGATCAGGATTTCGCCAGACACGCTGTCTATCAAGTCGCTGTCGTTGTCCATGATCAAGCCCCAGCGTGCGAACTGGCCAGGTGCAGCGATGCCGGAGATGCCCTCATCGCCCAACGCATCGGTAACTTGTTGTGCGACCGCCAGCAGGTCGTCATATGTAACCAGTTCCGGCGCTTCGGAAATGCCCGCCTTTTCGAATATGGCCTTGTTGTAATAGAGAACAGGCGTCGATGAATTGAAGGGTACGATATAGTTCTTGCCGTCGAACACGCCGACTTCGCGCGCAAAATCGAACAGTTCGTCTTTCAGAGGGTCAGCATCCAGATAGCTTGTCAGATCAAGCAACACACCGCGGTCAGCAAAAAGACCGTAGCGAGTAACTTCCATGATCACCGCGTCCGGCGCGCGTTGTGCTGGAATAGCGGCCTGAAGCTTGGCGACGATGTCGTTGTAGTTCCCGATTTCCTGCGCGTCGATTGCGATATCGGGATTCTCTGCTTCGAAATTCTCGATAATCTGCGTAAGGGCTTCGCCCGACGCGCCGCCAAAGCTATGCCAGAACTCCACGGCAACCTCGGCGGATACCGCCTGTAGAGAACCAACTGCGAGCACGAGCCCCAAAGCGGATGATTTCTGCAATTGTGCGATCAATGTCTCATCTCCGTGCAACTTGAATTGCGATATGCCCGATGTCGGATAGTCGCCCTTTGCGGCGTCAGAGCGACAGAACGATGAAGCTTTGATGAAGCGTGAGGGGGCTTTGTCAGGTTGCTGGAGACTAATTCGGACCTCCTGACGAACTTCGAATTCAGGCGGTCGACACGGACATATATTCTATCCAAAGATGCGAACGCATCGGATTTTGCATGACGGTGGGGTTTAGTGGACAGACGGTGGCGCTTCGGGCGAGACAATGTAGCCGTCTGATCATGCGCGGGACGCTGTCGAGCGATCACGTCCGTCGTGTCGCCCAAGCTCGCGATTTTCGATCTGGTACGCGAGATGAACGGCCGTTCGTTCTTCCGGGCGCAACGCGAACTTCTACATATCCGCCCATGCTATTGGGCTTGTCGTTTCCGGGGATGCGGCCACTGCCCGTGATGAATGGTGTGGTCAGCAGTGGCTCCCTAGTTCCCGGGAGCGGCGTTCAGGATAAGACAAGCTGATTGAGGTACTGGCCATCCGATCCAGATACACCCAAGCCGACCGACCTGAAAGAATCCCAAGTCTGCGTGACATCGCCTTCGGATTAGGCGGACAGTAGATTTGCCATCAACCTGAATGCGCCTGGCACCAGGTTTTCCATCTGATGGTGCAAAACCAAAGCGCAATGCGTGTGTCTGCCTCGCCCTATTCGAGCCGAAAGCAGGGCGCCCTCGTGGGGGGACTCATCGGGGTCGTTCATGCTGAGCAAGGGCGTGTAGGCGGTGTCCCATGACTTGGCGAAATAAAGCCCGCGCTCCTTGTCCCATCCTGTCCAATCGATATCGTCGATGCGGTTCGGCGTTGTCATAAGCGGATGATCCCGCGCAAGCATTGTGACCGCAGCCGTTTCATCTGTCACGCGCCAGCGCAGAGAGGGCTGCCCGATTTCGATCCGTTTTGGAGGGGTGTGGTCGGGATCCCAGTTGTCTCGTGGGCGATGATATAGCGTCACGAGGTTGCCACCTTGTTTGACCCAACTCTGAAGCCGATCACGTACGGTCGACAAGGTCGGGCGCGTGCGAAAGGCGAACAGGCCGATCAGCAGGGTATCGAAGGCCGCGAGCGTTTCGGGGTTCGACAATGCGGTATCATCGAGTTCGGTTACGTTGAGTCCAATCATACGCAACCAATACGGCACACGATCATTGCCACCGCCCACATACGCGATCCTCGTATCCGGCAATGTGATGTGTGCCGCTGCGATCTGAATGACCGCGGGCCAGCTCCGCATCCGAGGATCGATATGTGGATAAGCAATATGCCGCACGAAACTGATAGGGTGGCCATCCAGGGATAGCGGGATTTCATAACGCCCGGCATTTACATCGTCGGGCAGTTCGATCTCCAGCCTGTCGTCAGTGATCTTACTGGTCCATCCTGCTGGCAGATCGGCGGTCAGCCCAGCACCCGCCGGCTGTAGGTCACGAAGCTTCAATTCGATCCGGCGGGTCTCGCGGGACAGATTGACGATGGCAGCGGTGGGATCGACATGGACCGAGTGCGTAGGCAGGATCACTGGCGGCACGTCGAGGGGGATATGGACATCTGCCCGCGTATCGCAGTCGTGCATGCTGATACGTAGCGCGGGCAGAGACGGTGCGTGTGGATCCCATTCAGTCGGATATGGGTCGGTTGGCGGCGCGGTGTCTGACACCGTCAGCTGGTTGCCATCGCTGTGCCAGCCACCCGGCAGCTGCATCGATACATCCGCCGTGAGGTCTGAATCTGGGCGGTATTCTATCATCACACCCGTCTGATCGCCGGGGCGCAGCACATCGTTTTCCAGCGCGGCAGACACCTGCAACTCCGACGCCAGATAGATAATCTTTGACAGTTGCTGGCGTTTTCGTGCGAGACGATGCTGATGTTCAGGCGGTACGTCGGATCTGGACGCATCAATTGCGGCCAGCGCCGCGAAGGCGTGCTTCCGGATTTCCGCGCGGTTCGGAAAGGCGTTGATCGCCGCGTCTATTGCGAGTTGAGCGGTACTAAGTGACGCGGCTTCACCCAGATCTGCAAGCGAGGAAGGTAAGCCGTGCATGATCGTTGTCTCGGCATCACCGACTTCAGAGCGTACCAGATGAAGGGGCCAGTTGCGTTCCTGCCCCTCGGCGATCCAATGCCCCATCCCCTGCGTGGCGTGGTACCAACGCGATTGTTGGCCGGTCTGCTCCCACGTCCAGCCTGAGACCGGATCATGTCCGAGACCATCCACAACCACGGTGGCTGGCGGTGGCGGAACTTCATCGTCATAAGAACTGCCTGTGCCGGACCAGGCGGGTAGATAGAGTTTGGCAACTTGCCAGACCGGCAGATCGACGCCCTGAAAACCCGGATCCGCTGCGGCGTCCATGATCTCATGGGCAAGCTGGGTCATGGCGCGGTGGTGTCCGTGTTGCCCCGGGACGTCCAGAAAAGTGGGGCACAGGATATCGGGGCGCTCTGTTCGGACGATCTCGACAAAACGTGTCAGCGTGCGTTGACGGCCCCACTTGGCCAGCGTTTCGACACCGGACTTGGAAAAGCCGAAATCAAAGATCGTATCGTCGGGATGTTCCGACAGCCAGTAGAGGTGTATGTCGAGCACCGCTGCAGACTTTTCCATTTCGGCTGTTCGCAGAGTTCCCAGATCGCGGGTCGCTTCTGTACCGATGTCGTTTTGCCCGCCTTCGCCTCTATTGGCGCAGGCCACAGAAACCGACACCCCGTCACGCAACCTCAACGCTGCCAGCATGGCGGATATTTCATCATCGGGGTGCGCACCTGAGTTCATGAACGAGACGAGGCTTTTCAACGACTGCAAGGCGTTCCAAAGATCAACAATGCGTGGTTTGGATGCGGCACGCGAAATACGATCACGATCGGTCAAAGGCACAGTGGGTCTCCTTAAGCGCTTGCGAAGGGCTCGGCTTCTGGCAGGTGAGGGGTGAAACAACGGTCAATCACAAGCGATGCCGCGCCGTAAGTGGCAGTCAGACGACCAGACGCACCGCAAATCAGTCGTGGATGCGAACGGTCTGCACGATTGGCCACCGATCGGGCAGGCGGATCGATACGGCAAATCAGTGCGTTGACGATGTTGTCGGGCATCGCCCCTCCAAGGATAATCGTCTCCGGGTCGTACAGATTTTCAACGAAATGCAGGGCGAAGCCTAAGGCGGCGGCGGCGTTATCCAGCCATGGGTTCATCACGGTTGGGGTGTCGCTGAAAACTTGCGCTAGTTCTTCGCCGGTTTCCACGTGAATGCCCTGCGCTCCAAGGGTGCGGAAAAGGGCGACGCGGCTGGCGATTGTTTCGAGTGATACCAACTGGCCGTCTGATGGAACTGGCACATGACCGATTTCGCCAGCGTTTCCATGGACGCCGCGGATCAGATGGCCGCGCTCCACCACGCCTAGGCCGAGACCCGCGCCGAAATACAGGTAGGCATAGGTGCCCAGTCCCTTGGCAGCACCCAGAATACGCTCGCCAATTGCCGCCGCGTTGGCATCATTTTCGATGGTGACGGGGAAGGGCAGATCCTGCACCAGTTTTTGCGGCGCGTCAGTCCCGGACCATTCAATTAGCTCGGTCTCTGGACCGGCGATTCCGGTCTTTCCGAAGGGTCCCGGCAAAACGATCCCTGCACCAAGAAGTTTACCGGCGTGCAGGTTTGCCTCGGTCATCATGTCTTCTGCCAATTGCGCAATCATGGCACTGATTTCGTTCAGATCATGTGTGCGCAGCCGCACTCGCCGGCGCGCCAGATCTCGGCCCTCCAAATTGAGCAATGCCGCGAACATAGTGTCGGGCCTGATCTCGACACCTAGTGCAACAGATCCATTCGGGTTGATTGCATATTGGGTTGCGGGAAGGCCGCGCCGGGCGGGTTTGCGCCCGGTTTCCAGCAACATACCGGCGTTCTGTAGGTCGGCAATTATATTGCTGACCGTCTGAATGCTAAGACCGGAGTTGCGCGCGATCTCGGCACGGCCCAGCTCGCCAGCCGCTCGGATCTGGCCCAGAACAACCCGCTGGTTGTGGCGCTTCGTTCGTTCGGCATTCGAGCCTGCAATGTGTCTGGGTGTCGTCATAGCAATCAATTAACTCAAAAAACTTGAGTACTCAAATTGTTTGACTTAACGTTAGACAATCAAGCCGGAAAACGGCATCCAACACGGGAGTTCGGAATGACCAATTTATTTAAGGGTGCGGCTGGTGTCAGCATGGCGGCATTGCTGGGAACAACCCCGGCGAGCGCAGTGGAAATCGAATACTGGCAGTACTTCTTCGAGGCGCGCGTCACAGCGATGGAACAGCTGATCGAAAACTTCGAGGACGCGAACCCCGACATCACCGTGAAAATGAACCATTTTCCTTATGCGGATTATCGGACCAAGGTTGCGGCGGCCATTCCGGCGGGTGAGGGGCCAGATGTGGTGCAGTTGTTCTACGGCTGGTTGAACGATTATGTGGACGCGGAACTGATCCAACCGCTGCCCGACGATCTGTTCCCGGCAGCCCAGATCGAAGAAGAGTTCTTCCCGATGGTGTCAGCCATGAAGCAAGACGGTCGGTACTGGGCTTTGCCCACCGCAGTTCGCTCGCTCGCCTTGTTTTACAACGAACGCTTGTTTGACGATGCCGGAATTGAAAACCCACCGCAGACGCTGGAGGAACTTGTCGCCACTGCCGAAAAGCTAACCAAGAAAGACGGGGCGGGAAATCTGACGCAGGTTGGTCTGACAACGGGCATGACCGCGCAGGACCATCACTGGTGGCGCGAAGTACTGCTGCGCCAGTTCGGCGGTACGCCCTATTCGGACGACAACCGCACTGTCACTTACAATGACGAGGCCGGACAAGAAGCGCTGCAATGGTATGTTGATCTGGAACAGACGCATGGGGTGACAGAATCTACGTTCATGGATGAACCGCAAGCCGCGTTCAAAGCGGGACGTGCGGGCATGCATATCGATGGCTCGTTCCGGATTGGTGCGCTCAATGACACGCGAGGCCTGAAGTGGGGCGTAGCAGAACTTCCGGCTGGACCGAATGGAGATCGTTACAACTATGCCTCCTACTGGGTGAATGCGATCACGAGTAAGGCTGAAGGCGAGAAGTACGATGCAGCTGTCAAATTCATGGCGTACATCACCTCGGACGAGGCCATGCAAATCTGGCTGGAAACAGTTGGCGAACTGCCCGCGAAGCCCTCTGCCGCGCTGACCGATGAAAACACGGGCGATGCGGTATATGGTCCGTTCATCAAAGGGTTAGAATACGCGAACACGACCGTGTTTGTGAATGAAAGTGCGCAGCGGCAGGCCATGACGGATATGGTCAGCCGGATCGAGTTGCAGGGGCAGTCGGTGGCGGAGAGCCTTGCTCAAGCGGCCGAAGAGGAACAGAAGATTCTCGACGAATACTACTCGGAATGAATGCAAACGGAGGATGGGGCGCCGCGGTGTCCCATCTGCTGCGCAAGTGCTGCCGTGGTTGCGGCACGAGAGGCTGACGCATGAACTTTTACAGCAATCTGAACATCGGGCAGAAACGCGTCCTTTGGGCGTGGGGGTTTCTGGCGGTGCCCATCATTTTCTACACGGTTGTCAGATTCTATCCAACGGCCAATGCGATTTTGCTGTCGTTTCAGGAATGGAACCTTCTGGGTGATCGCACATGGGCGGGGTTGGAAAATTACGCCACGCTGGCAAGTGATCCCGTGTTCTGGAAAGTCTTCAAGAACACGTTCCTGTACCTGATCCTGGGAACTCCGATCAGCCTGATCGTTGCCTTTACGGTAGCCTATCACCTCGACAAGGTACGGTTTATGCACGGGACGATCAGGGCGCTCTACTTCCTGCCGTTCATGACCAGTGCGGTGGCGATGGCCTGGGTGTGGCGGTGGTTCTATCAGCCTGTCCCAATCGGGCTGTTCAACAACTTTCTGGCAACCTTTGGCATTCCGCAAATAGCTTTCCTGAATTCGACGACAAATGCGCTTCCGGCCATTCTGGCGCCTGCGGTTTGGGCGGGGCTGGGGTTCCAGATTATCATCTTCATGGCCGGCCTGCGGGCGATCCCCGCGACCTATTATGAAGCCGCACGCATCGATGGGGTGTCGCGCTGGACCGTGCTGTTCGAGATCACCATTCCCCTGCTGAAACCCACCATCGTTTTTCTGGTCGTGTTCTCGTCCATAGGATTTCTGCGGATATTCGATCAGGTCTTCAACATGACGACGAACAACCCCGGCGGGCCGCTCAACTCGACGAAGCCGCTCGTGCTGATGATCTACGACACGGCGTTTAACGGTTACGACATGGGCTATGCGGCGGCGCAAACGGTGGTGCTGTTCACCATCCTGTTGCTGGTCAGCTTGCTGCAACTCTATTTGTTGAGGGACCGCTGATGAGCGTAGCCGAGAATATCGAGATCAAAGCATCTTCTGATGCGCTTCTGCGTGGTCCCAGTAACGCAAAGAAGCCTCGCAACATAGCCCAGTTGATCCGCTGGATCATTCTGTTTGCCGGTGGCTTGCTGATGGTGATGCCGATTGCCTATATGCTGGCCACCTCGTTCAAGTTCCCGTTCGAGGTCTACAACCTTAACCTCATTCCCGAAGAACCGACCATTGAGAACTACACCTATGTTCTGGGTGACGGTCGGTTCTACCATTGGTTCTGGAACTCGCTTCTGATCGCGACGCTGACGACGGTGTCCAATGTCTTCTTCGACAGCCTTGTCGGCTATACGTTGTGTAAATTCCGCTTTCGTGGGCGCTACATCGTGTTCATCGCAATCCTGTCCACGCTGATGATCCCCACGGAGATGCTGGTGATCCCATGGTACCTGATGAGTCAGCAATTCGGATGGCTGGACACACATTGGGGCATCATGTTCCCCGGGCTGATGACGGCGTTTGGCGTGTTCCTGATGAAGCAGTTCTTTGAAACGGTGCCAGATGACTTCATCGAGGCCGCGCGGATCGATGGGCTGAACGAGTTCCAGATCTGGTGGACCGTTGCCCTGCCGCTGGTTCGTCCGGCCCTGGCGGCACTGGCCATTTTCGTCTTCCTTGGGAATTGGACCGCTTTCATCTGGCCGTTAATCGTCACCAACAGCCAGGAAATGTACACGCTCCCCGTCGGGTTGACGACCTTCTCGGTCGAGCAACAGGTGGAATGGGAACTCATCATGACGGGGGCGGCGATCTCGACCTTGCCCACGCTGATTGTCTTCCTGATCTTCCAGCGCTTCATCATTCAGGGTGTTGTGATGGCGGGGCTGAAGGGATGAAAGATTCATCGATTTTCCCGGATCCCGTTTATTCCGATACGGTACTTGAGCCACTGTTCGAAGGCGTCAAACGTCACTATGCGGACCACATGGCCGCAATCAATCGTGCGCATCTCGTTATGTTGGTCGAGACCGGTATTTTGAATGCGGGGCAGGGCGCACAAATTGCTACAGCGCTCGACGGAATTGACACCGAGATTGATTTGGATGCTCTGCGCTACACGGGCGAATACGAAGACTACTTTTTCCTGGTCGAAGCGGAACTGAAACGTCGCGTTGGGCCGGACCTTGGCGGCATGTTGCACACGGCGCGATCGCGCAATGACATCGATCATACCGTCTTCAAGATGGCGCTAAGAGCGCGCGCGGACGAGTTCATCGGGTTGTCGGTCGCTTTGGCCGAGACAGTGCTGAGCAAAGCGAAGGTCGAGCGCGACACCCTGATCGTCGCCTACACCCACGGCCAACCCGCGCAGCCGACCACCTTTGGCCACTATTTGAACGCCGCGCTGGAAGTGCTTTTGCGCGACATCGACAGGTTGATGGCGGCACGTACGGCGCTGGATCACTGCCCAATGGGCGCAGCTGCGATTACCACGTCGGGCTTTCCAATTGATCGCGTCCGCGTTGCTCAGCTGCTGGGCTTTCACGAGCCTTTGGTGAACTCCTACGGCTGCATCGCGTCGGTGGACTACATCACCGGGTTTTATTCCGCGATGCGCTTGCTGTTTGTGCATCTGGGGCGCGTTGTTCAGGACTTGGCTTTCTGGTCGGCCTTCGAGGTCGGTCAGCTTTATGTGCCTAATGCGTTGGTACAGATCAGTTCGATCATGCCGCAAAAGCGCAATCCCGTTCCAATTGAGCATATGCGTCATCTGGCCAGCACGACTGCGGGACGGTGCAACACGATCATCGATACAATGCACAATACCCCCTTTACGGATATGAATGACAGCGAAGGCGAGGTGCAGCAAGCTGGGTACGCCGCGTTTGACACCGGGGGCAGAGTGCTGAAACTGCTGGAACGATTTATCGGTTCCGTGTCGGTCAACGCCGATCGTGTGTCCGCCAATGGTGACGCCGCCTGTGTGACGATCACCGAACTTGCCGACACCTTGGTCCGCACGGATGGCTTGTCCTTCCGACAGGCACATGAAGTTGCAGCGCTCACTGCACGCGACGTGATCGGTCGTTCGGCTCCTCTGCGCGACGGGTTTGATGCATTCCAGGCAGCGTTTGCTGACACCACGGGGCGCGAGGCCACTCTGACGCAGGCCGCATTTGCAGAGGCTGTGTCCATGTCAGCTTTCGTCGCTCGCAGAACATGCGTTGGCGGTCCAGCCCCGGCCCCCATGAATGCAGCTTTTGAGCAATACGCGGCGGCGCTGCAGAACTATCGCGCCGCTATCGGAGAAACAAACGAACGTCTCGCGGCTGCATCAGCGACCCTGCAGTCCGCGTTCACCAAGTTGAAGGAGAGCTGAGTTTGGCCAATCTTGCGTTGCGTGACCTGCGCAAATCTTATGGGCGGAGTGAGGTTCTCCACGGTATCGATCTGGAAGTGGACGATGGCGAGTTTGTCGTGTTTGTTGGCCCGTCGGGCTGTGGAAAATCCACCACGCTGCGTCTGATCGCCGGGCTGGAAGAAGTCACGTCCGGCGAGGTTCGTATCGGCGACAGGATGGTCAACAATCTGGAACCCAAGCAACGTGATATCGCGATGGTTTTCCAGAATTATGCAATCTATCCGCATATGTCGGTTCGCAAGAATATCGGCTTCGGGTTGCGCACGTCAAAAATGGCAAAGAACGACAAGGAAACCCGCATCGACGAGGTTGCCGCGCTTCTGGGTATGACTGACCTTCTGGACCGCAAACCATCCCAACTGTCGGGTGGCCAACGTCAACGCGTCGCGATCGGCAGGGCGATGGTGCGTAACCCGGCCGTCTTCTTGTTCGACGAACCGCTGTCCAATCTCGATGCTCAGTTGCGTACGCAAATGCGACTTGAGATCAAGAAGCTTCATCAACGCGTTGGCAGTACGATTGTTTTTGTCACGCATGATCAGGTCGAAGCGATGACGATGGCGGATCGTATTGTCATCATGAAGGACGGGCATATTCAGCAGATCGGCACACCGGCAGAAGTCTATCACGCACCCAACAACATTTTTGTCGCGCAGTTTATAGGCGCGCCATCGATGAACCTGCTGTCTGGCCGGCAGGAACAGGGACAAGTGACGCTGTTCAACGGCGCGTCGGTGCCTTGCACTGGGGAACCTGCATCGGGCGCTGTAACGGTCGGGGTGCGCCCCGAAGATCTTCAACCGGGCAGTGACGGCGAACTTCAGCTGGAGGGGATCATCACCGTCACCGAACCATTGGGCGCGGAATCCCTGCTGTATGTCGATGTGGATGGGCACGAGGTCATAGCGTCCGGGCCGGGCCGCCATGCCCCTGAGGCCGGTGCGCGCATCCAGCTTTCGGCGCGCAGCGAAAACCTGCATTTGTTTGACACAGGCACGGGTGAGGCAATCCGTTGACCAAACGTGTCGTGTGCGCCGGTCGTGTCTATTGCGATATCATCTTTACCGGGCTGAACAGCTTGCCGCAGCCCGGACGTGAGGTGTTTGCCGAGGATCTGACCCTGCGTGCCGGCGGCGGTGCATTCACCACGGCGGCCTATCTGGCTCAGTTTTCGCGCCCGGTTTCATTGATGGCGCACCTGCCGGCAGCGCCGTTCGCAGACTATGTCACCGCTGAAGCTGAGCGGTACAACGTGGATCTGTCCGTGGCAGATGTTGCAACCTCGGCGGTGCCACAGATTACCGTTGCGATGGTCGGCGCAGGCGATCGCGCATTTCTTTCAAAACGTTCCGATGATGCACTTCCAGCCGACTGGGAGACCGTGCTCGGTCGCCACCATTTCGACCACTTGCATATCGGAGAGCTTACGACGCTCGTGGAAAATCCGGGATTGATTGCAGCGGCGCGAAAGGCGGGCATGACAATTTCTCTGGATTGCGGGTGGGATGACAAGGTGCTGAGCGCAGATCCATCAACGCTTGTGTCTAAAGTGGATCTGTTTTTGCCCAACGACGACGAGGCGGACGCACTTGCTTCCTATGGGCGGGTTCAGGATATGGCACCATGCGTGGTCGTCAAGCGCGGTGCGAAGGGCGCAACTGCACACGGTGAGGGGACAACCCTGACACGTGGTGCGGCTGCGGCCCGGGTCATTGATTCAACCGGAGCGGGAGACGCCTTTGCCGCAGGTTTTGTACATGCCTGGCTGGATGGCCAAGATCTAGGAAAATGCCTCGATCTGGGCAACCGCTGCGGAGTATTTGCAGTCGGGCATATCGGAGGCGTCGGAACACTACCCGATTGGGCTGGCCTAGACTCTTATGGCAAGGTGCCGTGAGCGTGGCGTTTCCGCGATGGCCGGAAAGTCGATTGGCAGGAAAAATGCGCCCCCGTCCGGTGACCGCAGACCCTTTTTCTTTAACTCTTGGCACCACAGGTAAATCTGTTGCCGGTTCCGCATATTCGCCGACCTCGCAGCGTAGTTAAGTCCGCAGGCGAGCGTGTATTTACTACGTGGCAAACGTCGCGACAGAGCCCTGTGGCTGGCGTTCGACGACGGCGGCATCGTGACGGGATCGGTCATCCAGTTCGATCAATCGGTGTGGGACGCCTATGACGGTCGGGCGCCGACCCCGCCGGAGAAGCTGTCTTTGTAACGGGTGGCAAGGCGCATCGCTGCATGCGCTTTGCGACGTCCGGGTAAGAGCCAATCCTAGTCGAAGACCAAGTGGACCTTGACGGCCTTGGCCCGGTCCCCTGCGGCTTCAAAGGCTTCGACCGCACGATCCAGCGAAATGCTTTGCGTGATCATCGGCGTCACGTCGATGTCTCCGTTAGAGATCATATGCGCGGCCTGGGCGAATTCGGCATGGAATCTGTGCGTGCCTTTGAAAGTGATTTCCTTGCTGACCAGAAGGTTCAGGGGAAGCGAGGTATCGCCCGCAACACCCACCTGCACGAGCGTGCCTTGCGGGCGTAACGCTTCGATCGCGTTGCGGATCGCGGGGGCAGCGGCGGAGCATTCGAACGCGACGTCGAAATAACCTTTATCGGCGGCATAACCCGTCAGGGCATCCGGGTCTTGAGCCATGTTGATGGTCCGGGTCGCGCCCATTGCGGCAGCCGCTGAAAGTGGAACGTCGTGCAGGTCTGTCACAACGACTTCGGCGGCACCTCCGTTGCGGGCCACCGCCACGCAGAGCGCACCGATCGGACCCGACCCCGTGACCAGAACGCGTTTCCCGTCGAGCGAACCGGCCATGTTCCGGGCGTGAAGGCAGACGGAGAGCGGTTCGGAACAGGCCGCTTCCTGGGCAGATACATCGCCGGTCAGCCGATGGCACTGCCCGGCGGGGACCACGATCTGGTCGCGAAACAGCCCTTGTTCATGCGGCATGCGCATGGCTGAGCCCGAGAACTTCATGTCCAGGCAGTGTTGTTGGAGACCTTGCAAACAGAACTTGCAGGTTCTGCACGGTCGGCTGGGGCTGATCGCGACAAGGTCGCCCTGTGTCAATCCTTCGACACCAGGGCCGACGGCCCGCACGTAACCGGCAGCTTCATGCCCCAGGATGATAGGTTCGCGCACGCGGATCGGGCCGAAACCCCCGTCTTGATAGTAATGCAGATCAGACCCGCAGATCCCTCCGGCGCCGACGGAAATCAGGACTTCGCCAACGCCGGGGTCTGTGACGTCGCGGGTTTCGATGCGGATATCGTTCTTGCCATGCAGGCAGCAGACACGCGTTTCCATTTCAGGCTCCTATGGGGCGAGGACCGAGGGCAGCCAGGTGGCCAGTGCAGGGATGAACGACACAGCCAGCAGAACTGCAATATTGGTCAGCAGGAAGGGAAAAATCGCGCGAACGACCGGCGAAAGTGGCAGTCGCGCGATATTGGCGCAGACGAACAGGCAGACGCCCACAGGTGGTGTGGTCAGCCCGATCATCAGGTTCAGCACGGCGAATGTTGCGAAGTGCAGGGGTTCGATTCCGACGGCCTGTGCAAGCGACAGAAGCGGAACAAACAGGATGATCAGCGCCGCGATGGTTTCCATGAACATGCCAACGAAGAGTAACAAGACATTGATGATCAGGATTACGAGGAACTTGTTGTCGGTCAGCGACAGAACGGAATCCGCTATGGCCTGGGGGATCTGTTCGGATACGAGAATCCAGCCAAAGACATTGGCAAAGCCAACGAGTGTCAGGATTCCCGCAGAGGCGATGGCACTGTCGATGATGATGGTCGGAACCGCGCGCAACGGCAGTTCCCGGTAGATGAACGCGCCGACGATGAAGGCGTAGACGCTGGCAACCACGGCGGTTTCCGTGGGCGTCGCCAGTCCACTGAGCAGCCCGTAGATGATCAACCCGGTCATGGCCAGCGCCCAGACCGCGCCGCTGAAGGATCTGGCGACCTCGCCGAACCCCTGCCAGGCCTGACGCGGGAAGTTGCGCCTGACGGAGATCACGTAGCAGGTGACCATCATCGCCACCCCCATAAGGATGCCGGGCACGGCACCCGCCAGGAACATCTGACCCACGGAAATCCCCGACAGTGCGCCCACGATGATCATCGGAACGCTCGGCGGGATGATCGGGCCGACGGTCGATGATGCAGCTGTGACAGCAGCGGAAAAGTCGGCGGGATAGCCAGCCTTCTTCATGCCGGGGATCATCACGCCACCGATGCTTGCGGCGTCGGCGACAGCCGTACCCGTGATCCCGCCAAACAGCATGGAGGCGGCGATGTTGGTAAGGCCCAGCCCACCACGCACCCAGCCGACCAGCGCGTTGGCAAAACGGATGATCCGGTTGGTGATACCTCCGCGGTTCATCAGGTTGCCCGCAAGAATGAAGCCGGGAATGCTCAGCAGGACGAAGACATCCATCCCCGCATAGATCTTCTGCGGGATGACCACGGCAGGAATGCCCGCCAGCATCAGGTAGGACAGGGATGACAGGCCGAGCGTGATCGCAACCGGAATCCCCAGGATCAGCCCGGCAATGAAAACGGAGAACAGGACGGTGACTTCCAAATCAGAGTTCCTCCGCTTTTGTCGGAAGACCGTCTTCCGTCCGTGTCAGCATACCCAGAATGCGCAGCCCCGCGAAAAGCGCCAGCAGCGCGAGCATCAGCCATACGATGAAATGCGCGAAGTTCATGGGAAGCCCAAGTGCCGGAGACGTCTGCATCTTCCCGATCGTCATGAATTTCCAGCCGGAGGACAGCAGATATATGCATAGCCCGACAGTTGCGATTGCCGAAACAAGGCGAAGCGCCCAGGGAAGGTTGCCGGGCAAAGTTTCGCTGATCACATCGACATTGACCATATCGCCGGATCGAAACGACAATCCCGCTCCGAAGGCAACGAGGTAGAGCAAGGCGAAGCGCGTCAATTCCTCGGTCCAGACGGGTGAAGAACCCGCGGTGCGCCCGACAACCTGAATCAGGACGGCGGCCATGAGCAGGGCGAACGCCAGGCCCGCACCGATGCGGCACAGCCAGACGATGACGCGCGTCAGTCGGTCTACGATCTGCATGGGATACCTATTGAAACTGGCGGCCCCGTTTTCTTCGGGGCCGCGCTTGCGTGAGCTGGGTGTTATTGCGCGAAGAGATCTTCGACGACGGGTCGGATGTCATCGCTGACGTTCGACAGCACCGCATCCTTGGCCTTGGCTGCGAAAGCGTCGGCGTCGACCTCGACGAATGTCATGCCGTTGTCTTCCAGAAAGGCACGGTCGTCTGCCAGGCTTTGCTCGAACAACTCGCGCTCATAGTCCTGCGCTGTCGCTGCGGCTTGAATCACTGCCCCCTGATCTTCTTCGGACAGGGTGTTCCAGGTGCTTTCCGCGATCGTTAGGTAGATCCAGGACCGTACGTGATCGGTGAGGTTCACGTGGCTCTGGACTTCGTTGAAACTGGCCGAGCGGATAAGCGCCAGTGGGTTTTCCTGTGCGTCAATGGTGCCATTCTGAAGCGAAGTGAACACTTCGGAAAAGGCCATGGGTGTCGGCTGTGCGCCGAGTGTCTTCCAGACATCGACGAACAGCGGCACGTTGGGCACACGCATCTTCAGCCCGTCAAGATCATCTGGCGTGGTGATCGGGCGGTTGGAAGTCAGATCGCGAGGCCCGCGCGCGAAATAGGCGATCGGGCGGATCTGGGCGCTCTCGACGATCTGCGCCTCGATCTGGTCACCGATCTCGCCGCTGGCGACTTCGTCCATGTGTTCGAGCGACTTGTAGGCGTAGGGGACGGCCAGCAGCGCGGCCATCGGGGCCCAGTTCTGCAGGCTTTCGCCCGTGATCGTCATGTCGACGGTGCCAAGCTGCATGCCGTTGATCAGGTCGATTTCCTTGCCGAGCGATTCGTTGGGGAACACCTGAACCTCGATGCGGCCGTCGGTCAGGGCGGACAATTCTTCACCGAACTTCACGGACGCCTTGTGCCAGGAATTGTCCTCGTTCGCGAGATGCCCAAGTTTCAGCGTGACATCGGCTGCAAATACCGGCGCGGCGATCAATGCGGCGGCGGCAACTGCCGAAATCCGGGTTGCAAGTGTCTTCATGGTCTCCTCCTCAAGTTGAAATGGTCGTCTTGGGTAGTCCGAGATCCTCCGGTGCATCGAAGAAATCCGGGTTTGAATGAACGACTTCTGGAAGGTCCTGCAGAACCTCCCTCAAATGGGATCGAATGGCCTTTTCGGCCTTGGCGCGGTCGCCGTTTTCAATGGCGTCGGCGATCTCCGTGTGCTGAACGATGAGCTTATCGGTCGGAAACTGTCCAAGGCTGAGGAAGCGCACGCGATCCATTTGTGATTTCAGACCTTCGACGAGCTTCCACGCGCCACCTTTTCCTGCGCCTTGCGCAAGGGTGCGGTGGAACTGCTCATCGACCTGAATGAAGCGCAACGGGTCGAGATGGGCGATCTCGCGCTGGACAGCGAGCTGCGCGCGCAATTCCGTAATGAGCGCCGGGTCGGGGGTCTCGGTCAGTAACTTCACGATGTCGGCTTCGATGGCTTCGCGCAAGAAACGAGCATCCATGACGGCGGCATAGACGATTTTGTTCACGATGGTGCCACGCTGCGGACGGATCGAGATCAGGCCTTCCTCCGCCAACTTGATGAAGGCCTCGCGCACAGGTTGGCGGCTGACATCATAGGCACGGGCGATCTCGGATTCCGAAATCCGGTTGCCGGGGATCAGGTCGTTGTGGACGATCCTCTCTCTCAGAATGCGATAAATCTGCGGTGTGATCGGCGCAGAAGGGTCAAGCGACCAGTCATTGCCATAGTCTGCGACCATCATGATTCCTCCACTTGCGCACCAATTACCATACTTCCATACTAGTAAGCAACTATCCTGATGTGCTATGGGTTGCCGGACTCGGCGCGTCGTGGGCTGTTAAGGGAAGGAGAAATCATGAAAAGAACTTGGCGCTGGTTCGGACCAAGCGATCTTGTGTCGATTGACGATGTGCGTCAGGCTGGTGTGGAAGGCGTCGTTTCCGCGCTGCATCATGTGCCGACCGGCGCAGTCTGGACGCGGAACGAAATCGCGCTGCGGCAAGCCCAGATTTCTCGGATGGTGGATGGCTCACCCTCGGGTTTGATGTGGGATGTCGTCGAAAGCCTTCCTGTCTCCGAAGACATCAAGAAGCAAAAAGGCGATTGGCGGGCGCATCTCGACAGCTATCGCGACAGCATGCGTAACCTTGCGGATGCGGGGATCGGCACGGTCTGCTACAATTTCATGCCGGTTCTGGACTGGACACGGACGGATCTGGCCTATCGGGTGGCTACCGGCGCGACCTGCATGCGGTTCGATCTGGTTCAGTTTGCTGCGTTCGAGTTGCATATCCTGAAGCGTCGCGGCGCAGAAGATGATTACCCTGTCGAACTTCGCGACGCCGCTGCGGCAGCGTTCGCAAAGATGACCGATGTGCAGGCGGAAGAGCTTACAGGAAACATCGTTTTCGGACTGCCGGGCAGCGCTGAAAAGCTGTCGCTGGACGATGTACGGGCGCATCTGGCCGAATACGACAAGATCAGTTCCGACCGGCTGCGCGGTCATCTGGTGGATTTCCTGGGTGAAGTCGTCCCGCTGGTGGAAGAGCTTGGGCTGCGGTTATGCTGCCACCCCGACGATCCGCCCTTCCCGTTGCTGGGCTTGCCGCGCATCATGTCGACGGAAGAAGACTACACCAAGGTGATGACCGCCGTTGACAGCCCCGCGAACGGGATCACCCTGTGCAGCGGGTCGCTCGGTGCGCGTCCGGACAATGATTTGCCGGGAATGATGCACCGTCTGGGAGACCGGGTCCATTTCCTGCATCTGCGAAATGTCCGGCGGGAATCGGATGAAATCCGCGGATCGTTCTTCGAAGATGAACACCTGACCGGCAACACGGATATGGTCGCACTGATCGGGGCGGTGCTGGAAGAAGAAACCCGCCGCAAGGCCGAAGGACGCGCGGACTGGTCGATCCCGTTTCGACCGGATCACGGGCAGGATATCTTGGACGATCTGAACCGCAAGGCACAGCCCGGCTATCCGGCCATCGGACGATTGAAAGGGCTGGCCGAACTGCGCGGCATCATTTCCGCCCTGTCCCATTCGGATCGGGTGCGCGGGTGATGGATCGGCTGACAGCGAAAACCCAGGCATCAGGCGCTGCACGGTTGCCCGACTACGCGCCCGAAGACCGGGGCTGCGGGATCGTACATCTGGGGCTGGGCGCGTTCCACAAGGCGCATCAGGCGGTCTATACCGACGATGCGCTGGCGCGCGATGGGGGCGACTGGCGGGTCATAGGTGTCAGCCTGCGCAGGCCCAACGCGGCAAATGAACTGACGCCGCAGGACGGGCGCTACACCTTGATCGAAAGCGGGGCCGAAGGGACGGCGTTCCGCGTGATTGGGTCTATCGCGCGGGCATTGACGCTTCAGGATGATCGACTGGCTGTGCTTGATGCGTTGACGTCGCCACAGACCCGGATCGTGTCCACCACGGTGACCGAAAAGGCCTATGGCATCGATCGCGAAACCGGAGGGGTCAGTCCCGCGCATCCGGCGATCGCCAAGGATCTGGCAAATCCCGACGCGCCGCAAAGCGTTGTCGGCTTGATCGCCTGGGCTTTGAAACAACGCAAATCTCTCGGCGTTCCGGCCTTCACCGTGCTGTGCTGCGACAACCTGCCCGAGAATGGGCGGATGCTGCGCGCCGTCGTACTCGACTACACACGCCGCGCTTTCCCCGAGGTGGCGGCGCATATCACCACAGATGTCGCGTTTCCGTCGACAATGGTAGATCGCATTACCCCTGCCGCGAGCGATGAAACACGAGATCAGGTTCGAAAAAAGCTGGGGTTCGAGGATCACGCTGCGATTGAGGCCGAGAGCTTTCGCCAGTGGGTCATTGAAGACAGTTTCCCTATGGGTCGCCCGAAGTGGGAAGCTGGTGGCGCGGTGTTCGTTGACGATGTTGAACCCTATGAGCAGATGAAGTTGCGGATGCTCAACGGGACGCATTCGATGCTGGCCTATAGCGGTTTCCTCGCGGGACACCGCTATGTGCGCGATGTGATGCAGGATGATGCGCTGACCGTTCTTGTGCGTCGCCATCTCGAGGCGGCCGCGGGCACGTTGCGACCGCTGCCTGCCGTGGATTTTGGCGACTACGCGGCATCGCTGGAGATGCGTTTTCGAAACCCGCACCTCGCGCATGAGACCTACCAGATCGCAATGGATGGGACGGAGAAACTGCCGCAGCGCGTAGTTGGTCCGGCGCTCGAGGTCATGAATGGGAGTAAAGACCCTTCTCCGTTCGCCTTCGCGGTTGCCGCCTGGATGCGGTATGTCCTTGGCGTCGATGAAGCGGGCACGGCGTATGATATTCGCGACCCGCGCCAGGAAGACATCGTGCGCAGGTTGGCGGGTAGAACCGAAACGGCGGATATAGTCGAGCAGTTGCTGGCTATGGACGAGGTCTTCCCCGGCGAACTCGCGCAATGCAGAGCTTGGCGGCACCTAGTAACGGGATATCTTCACATCATGCTGTCAGAGGGGATGCGCGCCGCGATCAAGCGCGAAGCTGAACGCGTCTGATCCATTGACAGTCGTTAGCGTATATTGGGTGGCGGGACCGCGTCTTCAGCGCAATCCGCACTGCCTCGCGTTTGAACTCTCTCGTCGGCTTGATTGCCATACGTCGTCTTCTTGATCGCTTTCATGCTCTCAAGAACCCTGCATTCCTTCGAGGTAAGTCCAGTCATATCGGTAAAGTATCAATGCCGTGCAGCGGCAGAAACTTGGGCTGAAGAAACCAATCTGACAATCCCGGTCAAAGTATACTTTTTCACAGCGCTTTTGTAATATTACAACTAATACAATAAGTGTTTACATAAGTTATCGAAGTATCTAGAATTCTGTATATTAATTTCGACTGCAGGTCATGTCATTTGAGCGCCCGGCGCCGCTAGATCGTTGATACAACAAATGGATGCCATGGGTGGAATTCGCTGCCTCAAGGGAATTCTCGAGGTACGAAAGTTGCCCTCGTGACCAAAAGGTCGGAGCTAAGGGAGGAGAGATTACGTGAAGAATATCATATACAAAATCACCACCAGCATGGCCGTGTTTTCGATACTTTGGACGGGAAATGCGGTGGCCGAATATACCGAGGCTCCTGTTCTGGATCAACGGGTCCAGAATGCTGATCTGCCGCCGGTCACAGAGCGGCTTCCAGAAGACCCTTTAGTCCTAGAAGCACTCGAAATAGGAACCTACGGTGGAACGTGGCGCAGCACCGTTAAGGGAAACAATGACGAGGGCTGGATTCGTCGGTCTGCGGGATATGACCCGCTGATTAGATACACTTTCGACTGGAATGGTATTGCGCCGAACATCGCGTCCAGTTGGGATGTTAGTGACAATGGTCTTGTATATACCTTCCATCTGCGTGCAGGACACAAGTGGTCTGATGGTACGCCATTCACTGCCGAGGATGTGTTGTTTGCGGTGAACGATGTCATCAACAGCGATGACTTCGTAGGAGCTAGGCCCGCCGCCTTGTTCGGTGTTGTGGCCTCTGCGCCCGATCCACAAACCGTTGTGATGACCCTCCCTGCGCCGAATAGCCTGTTTCTGGAGCATCTAGCCGCGGTAGACGGAGTTCAACTCGTGAACATGCAGAAAGCCTTCTGCTCACAGTTTCACCCTGATTACAATTCAGATGCCGATGCCGCCGCACAAAGCGCGGGCATGACGGGATGGGGTGAGGCGATGATGATCAATTGCGGAGTGACGCGTGCACGCAATCCGGATCGTCCGACTCTTTCTGCATGGATTCAGAAGGTTCCCTATGATGGGATCAACACGCCCGTCACCTTTGAAAGAAACCCGTATTATTTCAAGGTGGACCAGGCGGGTAACCAACTCCCCTATATTGACAATCTGCGGATGACCCAGGTTGAAGACACCAATGCCATCGTCCTGATGGGTGTCGCCGGGGAGATCGACCTCACTAACCGCCATATCGACAGCGTCACGAACAAACCGGTTTTCTACGACAACCAGGAAAAAGGCGGCTACCGCCTGTATGACACGATCCCGTCAGATATGAATACCGCCATCATTCAGTTGAATCTGACTTACGAGGATGACGGGTTTCGTACTTTGTTCAGGAACAAGGATTTCCGGATAGCTCTGAGCCACGGTATAGACCGTACGGAGATCATCGATGCGGTCTACGCCGGGCAAGGCGAGCCATACCAGGCTGCGCCACGCCCAGAATCCTCTTTCTATAACGGGGAACTGGCAAAACAGTACACGGAGTGGAGCCCCGACAAGGCAAACGAGTTGCTGGACAAGATTGGCTTGACTGAAAGAAACGACGACGGCGTTCGGCTATTGCCTGATGGACGGCCAATTCGCATTCGCCTCGATGTCGTATCGGACAATGCGATTTACAGTGACATCATGGAACTTGTCCAATTGCAGCTCGAGGATATCGGCATCGGACTCGATGTCCGAAAGGCCGAGAGGTCCTTTGTTTATGAGCAAAAGAACAACAACAAGCATATGGCGCATGTCTGGAAAGGCGATGGCGGTTTGGGTGACGGCATCATAGATGCACGCCATTACTTGCCGATGCACCAAGAGTCGGCCTATGCGCCTCTTTGGGCGAGGAACTGGTTTGATCCGGGCAATCCGGAAATCGAAGAACCCCCGGCAGAAGTCACCAGGCAGCTGGACCTATACAAGAAAATGTATGAGGCTCCGACTGTGGAAAAGCGTGATGAGCTGTTCCGCCAAATCCTGGATATTGCGCAGGACCAGTTTTATTCCATCGGCATATCACTTCCGCCCAACGGGTTCGGCATTGCATCAAACAAGATGGGCAATGTGCCTGACAATCAGCCGAACTCGTGGGTTTATCCGACACCCGGACCAATGAACACATCACTACTATTCTTCAAAGAGTAGTGGAGCTTTCTGTGGCGGCGCTGTCGTGCCGCCACGCTGTGCAGATAGTGATCAACATACGCGTGCGGGAGAACACCATGCCTCAAGTATCGGCTGTCGTCGAAAGAACTCATTCATTGGATGCGGCCTGCGATCTATTTCTGGCCGATTTGGGGGACTGGGTCAAAACTTGTATCGATAGATACAGGGATGCTCTGCCAATAGATATCCATGACCAAGCGACTTATGCAAGCAGTTGGAATATATGGATAAAATATACCAACGATCCGGATGCGAGCGAGTTTCTATACGTGTTGTCGGACCGCATATCAGATTACTTTCAACACACTGATCAATGGCACCATGGATACTGGGCCCAGCAGGAAGTTCATCACGGGACCGAACATTTCGAGCTTTTTCTGAATGCGCTTTATCGGCTGAACCCGGAGCACGCGGCAACGCGTTCGAAAATCCTCGATGCGTGCGAACATATCGGGAACTGGGGAAATGATTGTCCCGACTGGTTCGATTGGAAAACTTCGCTGTTCAGATCGACCCATCTAGGCACAAGAACAGTCATCGAGCGACCGGGCCATGATATCAACATACCGGATCATCTGCGGATGATTAACCTGAGCTTTCTGGCATTTCGCGTGAGTGGCGACTCGCGGTACCTTGATCTAGCAATTGCGCACTGTTCCAGGTGGGCCGATGCGATAAATGCCTCTGATCAAATACCCGTCGCGCTTCAGGGGGAGGGTTGGATCAATCAGTATTCTGACGAACAGCGCGCTGTTTATGGCAGTTTCATCGAAAAGCTGAATACGTTTGACACGGATTTGGATCGAGCGGAAAGCTTCCTGGCATCGAATGGCGTGGATACCTTTCTGGAGGCCTTGAATGTCACGTCGGACAAGAAGTTCCTGTCGGCCGCGGAGAGGTTGCTGGATGTATTTGCAACTCAGCTCCATGATCCCGATGCAGGTGCGGCTGTAGATGCGATCCGACGCTACCGGTCGCTGACAGGAAGCAACCGATACGACAGCGATATCCTGCAGGCTGTAGCGGATGTGCATCCTGAAAATATTGGAGTCATTTCTCTGGACCCGGCTTACGACTGGGGCGGACGACCGAAAGGGATCGGAAAGCGTAAGGATATGGCCAAGTGGTACGAAGACGGAGAGGACCGCGCCCACAGCCCTATCCTGCTGTCACTTGCCGCCGAGATTAGTGGGGATCAGCTACTGGCGCGCCGGAGTGTAGAGATAGCGAGAACCTATTTCAGACTTGCGACGGAAGCGTACCCGGACGGGCGCGACCATGGTTGCTCCGGGTGTTCGGTCAGCGCAATCGCAAGAGGCCACGGACGTGACAACAACGCCGGGGTAGTTTCCGCAGTTTTAGAACCGATGCTTTCCTTAAGGTCGGATGAATGAGGGAGTTGGTTAGCTGATTGAGCCTACCCGGCTGACTGTAGATATGTCCTTGAGGAAACTTCAATCGGCTGGAACCGCGATAATCGCGGTTATACCACTAGGCCCAATCATCGGCTGGTCGGCTTGGCGACAAATGGCATCTGGACGAAGTGGCGATCTCGATCGCTGGCTGTAGCGGGCTGTCGAGCAGGAGTGCTTCGTTCTGGATGCGCTGGTTCAAAGCAGGCGTGACCAGTGCGCTGCGCTTGGGCTCATGGGCAAGCTGTTGAAGCAGCAAGGTCAGATGCCACGCGTGATGATCAGATGATCACCGACAAACGGAGATTATGCGGGGCAGCGAAGAGTCAGGTCATGCCGGGTGTCGAACACCGCTCACACCGAGGTTTGAACAACCGGGGCGAGAACGCTCACAACCCATTCGACTGCGCGAGAAGATCATGAAGCGCTTCAAGTCGCCACAACACTTGCGGCGTCTTGTTTCTACCGATGAACAAATCGTGAAACATGGTTCACCGGCCACGTTTCAACATAACGTCTGCCGAATTCAGTGACCGCCGTGGTGATGCCATGAAGATGTGGCGCGAAATCGCACAGGTCGAGGTCGCCTAAATGACGGGACGCGGCATAAATTGTGCACTCGGTCGGTTAGCTTTACCGTGTCAGGCAGGCGGCAGAATCGGATCCGCCTGTAGACGCGATACGCTCTTCGACAGGCTTGACCAAACCAAGAGTAATGGTTGGTTGGCGGTTGTTATTGCTTCGGAGTCGAGGATTTTCTGAACCGGAGGAAACTGGTGCAATCAGGACAACCGGATCGGTAGAGCAGAAAACACTCATAAGCTGATGGCTCTTGTCGAGACAATTCCACACGCGCCTTGTTGCGCATGCAAAACCTACAGGCCAGTGAAGGCCGATCTTGTCCGGTTTGGTTGCCGACAATTGCCTTGACGCGCTGGATATAAAATGAAAAGGCGACCTAAATTATCGGGATATGCGCCGCATGATGTTAAGACTCCAGAGCATAGCGATTTCTCTGACGATTGCAGCCTTGTTTGCCTCAGCAAATATGGCTTCAGCCGATGATGCAACCGGGAGATTCCCCGTTGTTATCGAGCACGCATATGGCAGCTCCACGATCGAAAGCGAACCGGAGCGCATTGCAACCGTGGCATGGGCGAACCACGAGGTGCCATTGGCACTTGGTGTCGTTCCTGTAGGATTTGCTGCGGCAAACTTTGGTGACGACAATGGAGACGGAGTACTGCCCTGGGTCAGTGACAAGCTTGACGAACTGGGGGCAGAGGTGCCGGTGCTGTTTGATGAAGGCGATGGTATCGACTTTGAATCAGTCGCAGCGACGGCGCCGGATGTCATCCTTGCGGCCTATTCCGGTCTGAGCAGGGCGGATTACGAGACCCTTAGCATGATCGCCCCCGTGATCGCCTTTCCGGACGCGGCATGGGGAACCGATTGGCGTGACATGATCCGGCTCAACAGTGCGGGCATGGGCATGTCGGCGGAGGGCGAAGCGCTGATAGCGCAGATTGAAGCAGATATCGCCGGGACCGTGCAAGCGCACCCTGAACTAAGCAACAAGACCGCAATGTTCATCACCCATCTGGATGCGACGGATCTCAGCCTTGTACGATTCTACACGGAGAATGATACGCGGGTGAAGTTCTTCCATGACCTTGGACTGGCGTCACCGCGCAGCGTTGTCGAGGCCAGCGTGAGTGGAAAATATTCGGGCGAGATCAGCGCGGAACTGATAGATGTATTCAGTGATGTCGACATCTTTGTCACCTATGGCGGTGAATCTCTGTTAACACCGCTACAAGCCGATCCTCTGACATCCCATATGCCCGCCATCGTGAATGGAGCCGTTGTCTTGCTGGGTAGCAACCCGGTCGGGACAGCAGCCAATCCCACGCCCCTGTCCATCCCGTGGGTGCTGGATGAGTATGTGGGGCTCCTGGCCGAGGCCGCCCGAAAAGTTGAATGACACCGATGGTAACCACATCAACGATGCGATGGTGGCATTCCCGCATCTGTTGTTATTTCCTGACGTTCGTGGTTGTTGCCGCTCTTGGCCTGATGTCGGTCGCGATCGGCACGCGCACGGTTCCTTGGGGTGATATTTGGGCGGGGCTTTCCGGCAATCTGGAAACGATCGGGCAAGCCGCTGTGGCAAAGCGCATCCCCAGAACTCTCCTGGCGGCGATTGCAGGTGCGGCGCTCGGACTTTCAGGCGCAATCATGCAAGGGGTTACACGCAATCCACTGGCCGATCCGGGTATTCTTGGCGTCAACATGGGAGCGGCGCTCGCGGTCGTGATCGGGGTCGCATGGTTCGGGATGGCAGGCGCTCAATCCTATGTCTGGGCCGCCGTGGTCGGCGCGGGCGCGACGGCCATCTTTGTCTACGCCATTGGTTCGCTTGGACGAAGCGGGGCTACACCACTGAAACTCGCTTTGGCCGGAGCCGCAACATCGGTGGCATTCTCATCACTTATTCTCGCCATAGTCTTGCCGCGCAACGACATCGCTGGCGGTATTCGCACTTGGCAGATCGGCGGGGTCGGTGGTGCGACCTTCGAGTCCATCCAACTCGTCTGGCCCTTCCTGTTGATTGGTTTCTTCATTAGCCTGTTGTCGGCGCGCAAATTGAACGCCTTGGCACTTGGAGACGAGTTGGCCACGGGAATGGGCGAGAATGTTGCGCTGGCACGTGCTATGGCCGCGCTTGGAGCGATCCTTCTCTGCGGAGCGACGACGGCTGTCTGTGGACCCATTGGCTTCGTTGGGTTGGTCGTGCCCCATGTTTGTCGCCTGCTCGTAGGTGTTGATCACCGCTGGCTCTTGCCGTTTTCAGCGCTGACCGGCGCGGGTTTGCTGTTGATGGCTGATATTGTCGGGCGCATCATCGCACGCCCAAGTGAGCTGGATGTGGGCATAGTCACTGCGTTCGTCGGAGCGCCAGTCTTCATCTGGATCGTCAGGCGTCAGCGGGTGCGGGAGCTATGAACCGCATGTCATCCGCTCCGATGATGGCGGTCGACAAGGTTGCCGCCAGCCGCCTTCGACGCTCAGGAAAACGGCGGGTGGTGATCACCGCACTGGTTGCGGTCATGTTTGCGGCCTTCGTCCTGACGCTTCTTCTGGGGCAGTCGTTTACGTCTCCTTCTGACGTAATTCGTGTCCTGATGGGACAGGATGTGCCCGGCGCGAGCTTTACTGTCGGCCAACTGCGTTTGCCCCGCGCCGTCCTATCCTGCCTTGCGGGTGCATGCTTCGGGCTGGGTGGGGTTGCGTTTCAGATCATGCTCCGCAATCCGCTGGCAAGTCCCGATATCATCGGGATCAGCTCCGGTGCCAGTGCCGCAGCGGTCTTCGCAATCGTGGTTCTGCAACTTGATGGTGCGACCGTATCTGTCTTCGCCGTGGTCGCCGGGTTGGGGGTTGCCATGCTCGTTTATGGCCTGGCGTCCAAGAATGGCGTCGCGGGGACACGGCTGATCCTTGTCGGGATCGGGGTATCAGCGATGGTCGAAAGCTTCATCGCCTACACGCTATCGCAGGCACCTTCTTGGGATCTGCAGGATGCAATGCGCTGGCTGACCGGTAGCGTAAACGGCGCACAGCTGGATCAGGCGCTGCCGCTGCTACTTGCGTTGGCGGTTGGCGGTGGATTATTGCTGAGCCGGTCGCGTGATCTGGATGCGCTCCGCCTTGGCGATGACACGGCAGCCGCTTTGGGCGTGGGCGTCGCGCGAACCCGAATTATCGTGATTGTTTCGGCCGTCACGATGATCGCAGTGGCCACAGCTGTAACCGGCCCCATCGCATTTGTGGCTTTTCTGTCTGGGCCCATCGCGGCCCGAATGGTCGGGCAGAATGGCTCTGTCCTGATACCCGCCGCACTGGTGGGGGCAGTACTCGTGTTGGCTGGTGACTATGCAGGGCAATTCTTACTGCCAGCTCGCTATCCCGTGGGTGTTGTGACCGGCGCGCTTGGCGCACCGTACCTGATCTATCTAATCGTGCGGGTTAACCGTGCGGGAGCATCGATATGACCGTCGCACACAGCCTTTCCACAGAAAATCTTTCCGCAGGATATGGCGACAGTACCATTCTTAGCGATCTACACCTCGCTGTCCCCCCGGGGGCGATTACAGCCATTGTCGGTGCAAACGGATGCGGAAAATCAACATTGCTGCGGGCGATGTCGCGGCTGCTGCCGGCGTCAACGGGACACGTTATGCTGGATGGGAATGACATCCATCGAATGCCAAGCCGCGAACTAGCACGAACGCTTGGCTTGCTGCCACAGTCCCCGATTGCGCCGGAAGGGATTACCGTCGCCGATCTCGTCAGCCGCGGACGCCACCCACATCATGGGCTTTTGTCGCGGTGGACCCGTGAAGACGACATAGCAGTGGCCAAAGCATTGGAAGCAACTGGAACCGTCGATCTTTCCGAGCGTCCTGTCGACGAGTTGTCAGGTGGGCAACGCCAACGGGTATGGATCGCGATGGCTTTGGCACAGGAGACCGAATTGCTGCTTCTCGACGAGCCCACGACGTTTCTGGATGTCAGCCATCAAGTGGAGGTGCTGGACCTGCTCGTCGATATGAACCGCGATCGTGGGACAACGATCGTGATGGTGTTACACGACCTGAACCTCGCTGCACGCTATGCCGATCATCTGGTCGCGATGTCCGATGGCCGCCTACACAGTTTCGGCAAAGCTGAAGACGTATTAACTGAAGCCACGATAGAAAGCGTCTTCGGAATGCCAAGCCGCATAATATCCGATCCGACATCGGGCAAGCCGATGATATTGCCGATAGGCCGACATCGGATGGCTTAGGGTCGCATGAACACGGGTGCCCATTTTGAAAGCGTTCAGCAGCCTGCCTTGGTAAATCTTGACTAATTTTGTCAGTACAGGCTTGTCTGCGGCTCACATGACCGTTATCGGCAGGGAACAAACCTGATTAAATGACTAGGCAAAGGTTTCCCATGTCATCCGACACATTCAACATCCTGAACGGCTCTCGCACCCGTTCTGCATCGCTGGCCATGCTTCTTGGCTGTACGGCACTTGTCGCCGTGCCAACGGGCCTGCACGCCCAGAGTGCCGAAACGAGCGACGAACCCTTCCGTCTTGCTCCGATCATCATCTCGGTTCAGGGCGAAGCAGATGACGACGTGAACTCGGTGGTGGCAAAGGAACTCTGGGTCGGCGGCAAAGTCGCAACAAGTATTCTCGATACGCCCGCATCTGTTTCCGTCGTCACGGAAAAGGAAATCGAAGAGCGTGACGCCGAAACCCTTGAGGAAGTCCTGCAATATTCGCCAGGCATCATCACCGATTACTATGGCAGCGATGACCGGAATGACTATTTCCTGATCCGCGGTTTCCAGGCGACAACCTACCGTGACGGGATGACACTGGGATCGATGCGCGGCGTGCGGGAAGAACCCTTTGCCTATGAGCGCATCGAAGTGATCCGTGGCTCGAACTCTACCTTGTTCGGTACGGCAGACCCGGGTGGATCGGTGAACTTTGTGAGCAAACAGCCGAAGTTCGAAACCTTTTCCGAAGGGTATTTGTCCTACGGATCTTTTGATCATGCCGAACTGGGCGTTGATTTCGGTGATACGTTGAATGCCGAGCAAACGCTGGCCTACCGCTTCACCGCGAAGTTGCAGCAAAGCGATCTGGAATACGACCATTCGCAGGACGACGAAACCTTCCTGATGGGCGGTGTGACGTGGGAGCCGACGGACTACACCTCATTGAGCGTGATCGTCGACCACCTCAACCGCGAGGGTACGCCCAACAGTGGCGGCTACCCGCTCGACAAGGAATACGACCGCAGCGACTTCTTCGGCGAGCCCGACTTCAACTATCACGATGTGGAACGCACGAGTGTTTCGGCGCTGTTCACTCATGATTTTGGCACGGGTCTGATCTTCCGCGCAAACGCGCGTTACAGCGACCTGACAGATGATTTTGGTTATGTGTATCTGTATGATTTCGAAGGGCGCACCGGCACCGTTCTGGACCGCTATTACTTCGGCACCGATAGCTCAGCCGAAGAGCTGATCGGCAACGCTATACTGCAATACGACACCAGTTTCGACCGTTTCGACAGCAGTACCCTTCTCGGGCTGGAATACCGAAATGCATCGACCGAGGACACGTCCTATTACGGACCCGCAGCATCTATTGATGTGGCTAACCCGGTTTATAGCGGCAAGCCAGATAATCTGGATGCCTATCAGGAGCGCAAAAACGACTACTCGACCCAATCGGTTTTTCTGCAGCAAAACGTTTCCTTCGATGACCGGTTCATCGCTACGCTTGGGGTCCGCCATGACTGGATGGAATTGGCTAGCAAAGGTCAAACTTACGGTGCTGCATTCGATGACAGTGACGACTTCTCGGAAACCTCGTTCCGTGGAGCGTTAACGTACAAGGTTACTGACGAGATCTCGACCTACGCCAGCTATGTGGAATCGGTCGCACCGCCCTCCATTGGTGTAGATCCGGAACGTGGTGAGCAGTATGAGCTTGGCGTCAAATATGAACCGCTCGGCTATAACGCCCTGTTCTCGGCGTCGATTTACGATCTGACCAAGAGAGACGTTACCATTGCAGTGGTTCAGAGCGACGGTCGGATCGAACGTGAAACTGTCGGTGAATCCCGTGTCCGTGGTATAGATCTGGAAGGTAAGGCCGAGCTGTCCGAAAACCTCAGCGTAATCGGGTCCTACTCCTATCTCGATTCAGAGGTCGTTCGCGCGGCGGCCCTTCGTGATGGTACAGAAATCGAGGGCAATCAGTTCGCGTCAACACCGAACCACATTGCCTCTCTATGGGTCAACTACACCGTACCGGGTAACGAAGCGCGAGGTGACATGACCTTTGGCCTTGGTGCGCGTTATATTGGATCGTATTACTTCAACGCAGCAAATACGTCGAAGAGCGATGCGACCACGACGTTTGACGCTGCTTTGACGTACCAGATTATGGACGACACGGATCTCGCCATCAATGTCAGCAACCTGCTTGATGAACAGCACGTTGTTGGATCTGGCACGGCCAACTACTACAGCCCAAGCCGATCGATATCAGCCACCTTGCGACACCGATGGTAAAACTTGGGCCCCCTGGAACGGGACAGACGTTCTGGGGGGCGGTTAAGTTACTTAATCTAATCCGAATTCCGCGTAGCGTAGGTTTTTGAGACCTGATGCTGATCGTGATTTATCGGATGTCGCAGTTGCGACAAGCCCGGCAAGATTTCGCGGAGCACCATGTTCGCAAAAGTCGGAAGCAGGTCTGCCCTGTGTGGACTGAAGTACCGGCTCGTTCCGAAGGCCATCAAGAGACCTTTCGATACTCACCCAAGACACACCGCTGTGGCTGCCTATGTGTTGGATTGTTGGATCGCAGGGTCATGAATATCCGGAGCGTTCCGTATCCATAAGCCCGACCGGGCCAGTCTGTGGCTCCTCGGATGGCTCGGGGTAGCACTGTTGCACAAAGAAGGTGTTATCCGACCTCCCTTTCTCCAGACGGACCTATCCTGCTGACTTGGCGACAGGGATGCCAAGCGAGGTGTAGCCGTTCAGCACAGCAGCGCAGACCTGGAGTTCAGCGACCTGACGATCAAAGTCGCGTGCCACGTGGCTCTGCCCCAAAAGCTTCACGCAAGTCATCTTCGTTCTGGTATCGCATGCCCTGAGGCCACTTCGGACTTTGAAGTGCTCTCTGCAGACGAGATGGGGGATTTCGGGATCGCACGGATGCGGAGAAGCCCGCATCGTTGAATAGGGCTCCATCGGTGACGGCACGTCGATACGGGTTCTCTCGCTCTCTACAGCCGCAGTGGCGTAGAAATAGCGAGAGGGGTTACTAGGCGGCGCTGGCCCGGCCGCATCGACGGTGACCGAGACGTCTGCGGTCGAGGACAAGGTCGAGATCATGCTCACCAATGGCTGGCGGCTGGATGTCGCGGTCTCGATCTACACGACGGTGTCCCTTCGCGCCCTGGAGTTAACGTGACACCTTGCCCCGATGTGCGCGTCGTCAGAGGCTGTTCTTCACCAACGCACCATCCTTCATGATCACAGGCATATGCGCACCCTGATCAGCAAGAAGGGTCAGGTCATCCAACGGGTTTCCGTCGACGAAGATCAGATCGGCAAAAGCGCCTTCCTTGATAGCACCGATCTGGCCGTCCATCCGCATCACCTTGGCTGCGTCGAGCGTGGCGGAGCGGATGACGTCGTGGGCAGGGATATGGCGGCCGCGCAGTTCGAATTCGCCCGATTGGTGCGGCTGCATACCGCCCAGCAGGTCGGAGCCGTATCCCATCAGCGCGCCTTCTTCGTGGAGCATGGTCAGGGCCTCTATGCCTGCGTCCAGAACGACCGAGACCTTTTCGACGGATTCGGGTGGCAAGCCGAAGCGTGCCCCATCCTTGGCCAGCAGTTCGTAGGTGATGTTGGTGGGGATGACGGCGGCGCCCGCCTCGACAACGCGCTTGACGGTCTCGCGCTTGATCAGATTTGCGTGTTCGATGGAATAGAACCCCGCATCAAGCGCACGGTTGATCGCCTCATCGGTATAGAGGTGGCCCGAGACATAGGTTTCGGCATTGCGTGCTTCTTCGACGGCGGCTTCGAGTTCGGCCATGGAAAAGCCGAGGAAGCCGATGGGGTCGGTGGGAGAAGAGACGCCGCCATTGGCCATGACCTTGATGAAGGTCGCGCCCGCTTTGATTTCTTCGCGACAAGCGCGGCGCACATCGTCTACGCCGTCGACGACGCGGCCCATCGCGCCAATCTGCCCGCGGTAGAATTCGACGCTGCGGGGATTGTAGCGTCCGCGATAATCGGTGTGCCCGCCGGTCTGGGACAGTGCCTTGCCGCAGATCACCAGGCGTGGCGCGGTAATCAGGCGTTCTTCGATCGCATCGACGATCCCCTGATCCGCGCCGCCCAGATCGCGAACGGTGGTAAAGCCACGCATGATCATGTTCTTCATCAGCCCCATCGCGCGATAAGCGAGAAGGGAATTCTGGACCTCGGCATTTGCGCCCAGATTGGCGTCGGTGGCGATCACATGGACATGACAGTCAATGAGGCCCGGAAGCACGTGGTGCCCTGCGGCGTCGATTTCGGTTTCGGCGGTGATTGTGACCTTGTCCGCGACTTCCCGGAAACGGCCGTTTTCGATCACGATGTCCTTGGGGTCGGATGCCCGGTCGGTGGAACCGTCGACGATGCGTGCGTTGCGGATGATCTTCATGGACATTGGTTTATCCTTGTTGGTGTTTGAGTAGGGGAGCGTCCGTGCTTCAGTTGTACAGAAGCGACGGCAACCAGAGCGACATTGCGGGGATCAGGATGATCAGCACGAGCGCCACGAAATCCATGACGATGAACCATGTGACGCCCTTGAAGACCTCGGGTAGGGTAACGAGGTTTCCGAGCGCGCCCTTGATCACATAGACATTCAACCCGATGGGGGGCGTGACCAGACCGACCTCGAGCAGCTTGATGACGATGATGCCGAACCACACCGCGTTGATGCCCGCGCCTTCGACCAGCGGCAGGATCATCGGCAGTGTCAGCAGCAGCAAGCCGATGGAATCGATCAGCATCCCCAGCACAAGGTAGATCACGGCAACGGCAAAGAGAATCCACCATTGGCTTTCGCTGACGGACAGCACCATGTCGGAGAAAGCCATGGGCAATTGGGACAGCGCGAGGAACCGGGTGAAGAGAACCGACCCGATCAGGATCAGAAAGATCGAGGCCGTGCTTTGTAGGGTGCTCAGGATCGCTGTTTTCAGCGCGGCGCGCGTCAGTGTCTTGCGGATCGCGGCAATGCAGGCGGCGAAGAATGCGCCAAGCGCGCCGGCCTCGGTCGGGGAAAACACGCCCGAGAAAATTCCGCCAAGGACCAGCAGGATCAGCGTCGGGAGCGGCCATATCTCCTTGAGCGCTTGGATCTTTTCAGCGCGTGTCGCGTTGATCTGCACATCGCCCGCAAGGGACGGGTTGGCCTTCACCCGCATCATGATCATCATGACGTAAAGCAGCGCCGAGACGAGCCCCGGAATGAAGCCTGCCATGAAAAGCTGACCCACCGACACCTGCGCATAGACCCCGTAAAGGATCAGCAGAACGCTGGGCGGGATGAGCGAACCCAGCGTGCCCGATGCGGCGATGGTTCCGGTGGCCAGCCCCTTGTCGTAGTTGTTCTTCAGCATCTCGGGGACGGCGATGCGCGACATTGCGGCAGCCGTCGCTACGCTCGAGCCGGACGCTGCGGCAAAGAAGGTGCAGGCCCCGACACTGGAAATGGCCAACCCGCCCGGCAGACGTGCGAGAAACAGGCGCAGGGCCGAAAACAGCCCGCTCGTCAGTTTCCCTTCGGTGGCGAGATACCCCATGAACAGGAACATGGGCGCGGCTGTGAGTTCCCATTGCCCGATGAAGTCATAGGGCGTGGCGGAAACGACGCCCCAGGCGACGCGCATATTGGTGATTTCGGCGATCCCCACGATCGAGACAAGGCCCAGCACCACGCCGATAGGCATGCGCAGGGCGATCAGGATGAGGGTAACGGCTACGGCAATGATGCCGACGGTCGTGTTGTCCACGTTACAGAGCCTTTCTGTAGCGGATGGCCTTCAGCAGGTTTGCAAGAACGGCAAGCAGGATGCCGGCAAATCCCAAAGGCAGCGCCCAACGGCTGGGCCAGATGTAGAAGATGAAGTTCGACATAATCGTTTCCTGCCGCGTGGTGGAGGTCCACGCATCGAGGATGCTTTGCCGAAGCATCATTCCGAAGAAGATCAGCCCGAGGAGACAACTGAGCAAATAGAGCGCGAATTGAAGCCAGTTGGGCATCATCTGAACGAACAGGTCCACGCGGATGTGTTCGTGCTTCAGCTCCACGTAGCCCATGGGCAGCATGACCAGCAGGATCATGTAGTAATAGGAAACGATTTCCAGAGTGCCGATCAGATTGACGGTGCCCGTTGCCCGCGCGGCCACGTCAAGCGTGACGTGAAGCATCATCAGAATCAGCGCGACGGCGGCACAGATCACGAAGCCCTTGTTCAACAGGCGAATACCCGTGTCGAGGGCGCCGACATCTTCGTCTTCGTCTGTGTCTCGGGTTTGGGTCATATGTTCAGTCCCTTGTCGCGTGCATCGCGCGCGAGCTTCAGCAACCGTTTCCAGTAGTCGATCGTTTCGCGGAACAATTCCGGTTCCTCGCGCCAGATGGTTTGTGTCGCCATGCCCCTTGCGAGGCACATTATTGCGGTGATCTCGATCTTTTGGCGCATCCGTGTTTCGGGATCATCGCCCGAGCCGGTGACACGTTCCCAAACCCGGCCATAGGCCTCGTTGAATTCTGTCGCGACCGGGATCAGGGCTTCGCGAATTTTCGGGTCGGTGCGTGATGCATTCACGAATTCCATCGACACCATGTAGAGATCGCCGGAAAAGCGTTCCCACACGAAGTCGATGAACTGGTCCACGTCGATGTTTTCCTCGACGACGGATTTGGCGCGGTCATCGGCCGCGGCGATTTCGCGGTGCAGGAGCATTCTGAGGGCTTCGGCCATCAGCGCCTCCTTGACCGGATAGTGGTGCAGGAGTGCACCGCGAGAGACGCCCGCCCGTCTGGCTACCTCGGTCGTGGATGTGTTGATCAAGCCCTTGTCCAGGATGCAGGACAGGGTTGCCTCCAGAATACTGGTGGTGGTTTCCAGGCTGCGTTCTGCTTGGGTTCGTCTATTGTGCGCTGGCATTGGTCCGCTCCGGATCATGGCGTATGGGGGGGCCATCATGACCCCCGCCAACCCTTACTGAACGCCGTAGGTCGCAGCGTCGATCTTGCCGTAGATTTCATCTATGGCAATCTGCGCGAGCGCGTCCGGATCGTTGCGGTCCACATCGGCCAACAGGTCTTCCCATTTTTCATAGGTGGCGATGAAGTCGTCGATGATTTCTTTGCCATTATCGAGGCCGTAGGTTTCGGCAGCTGTCGTATAGGCCGTGTCCACGGAATTCGCGCGATAGTCATCGGCGGACGCCTTCAGGTCGTCGCCCGGCTCATAGACATTGTTGCCCTTGGCCTTGGCTTCTTCGAGGCTGGATTCAGCAGCGCCCAGATATTCCACGATCATGTGCGACATGGCCTGTGCAGTCGCCTGCATCAGGATTTTGCGCTGTTCGGTGGTCAGGTCCGACCAGAAGCCGGGGTTGTAGCCCCATTGCGGGCCGGTCCAATACATGCCCGTCGACAAAAGCGTCGTGTGTTCGGCCACCTCCCACAAGGAGCGGTCGATCAGGTCGTTGGCGGCGTTTGACGCACAATCGAGTGTGCCGCGTTCAAGCCCCGTATACATTTCGCTCGAAGGAACGTTGACGGGGATGCCGCCGGCCTGTTCGACCCATTGAGAGACGCTGGATCCGGCTGTTCGAATGCGCTTGCCCTTGAATTCATCCAGTGTGCGAACGGGCTCACGACAGAACAGGATGTAGGGCGGGGTGGCATATGAACCCAGATAGACGACACCTGTATCCTGCCATTCCTGAAGTTGTGCCTCATTGTTCATGCTGAAATCAGTCGATGCGAAGATCATCGTCAGGGGGTCAGAGTAGTTGAAGCCAAGTTCCTGTACGGTGTTCGCGACAGGCATCTCGGACGGGGTGTAGACTGCGGCGTGGTGGGCGACCTGAACAACGTTGTCACGAATGCCTTGAAGATTGGCGCGCGGGGCGAGCAAAACCGTACCGGTGTAAACCTCTGGCACGAGATCACCGTCCGACAGATCCTGAACCATCTCGGCCCATTCGACATAGCCGTATTTTGAGTGCGGGTGCTCCGCTGCATAGAACGAGTTTGCGGTAAATGTTGTTTCGGCGAATGCGGCTCCGCTGATCAGGCCGGTTAATACTGCACAACCTGCGGTCAGTTTGAGTTTCATGGTTACCTCCTTGTTGTTTTGGTGCGTTGACTATGAGTAAGACAAAGACAAACAGTCAAGACTGTTTGTAAATTATACGTTCAAGCAGGTCACAGCGGCACGATGCTCATAGAAGATCGTCAACTGCATCAGACAAGCGGCTCCTACGTATACTCCTGAAAATGCTGCATCAATCAGTCTTCAGCAATCTGGCAACGCCAGCGAGTACAACGGAACTTTGGTTGCCGCTCCTTTTACAAGCTTGACATATGACATAAGTCATGAGGTAAGTGTGTGCCACGTCTTGGGAGATTCGAGCCGCTCTGGTTCGAATAGGGAGGAAAATGATGAAGAAGACTACGATAGCAGTCTCGGCCGCTCTGGCGGCGCTAGCGGGCACCGCTGGTGCCGCAATGGCTGAGTGGCCGGAACGCCCGGTCACAATTATTGTGCCTTGGTCAGCCGGTGGGGGAACCGATGCGACAGCGCGTGCGGTAGCAGCGGAACTTGAAGAGCGTCTCGGACAACCCTTCAATGTGGTCAACCGGACAGGTGGGGGTGGTCTTGTCGGTCACATCACCATCGCGAACTCGGCAAATGACGGCTACACGCTGGGTGTCATTACCATCGAAACCACGATGTATGATGCCCAAGGCATACCAGGTGCAGCACCGGAGAACTTCACACTTATCGGGCGCTTTAACGCTGATCCAATTGGCATCAATGTCCGTGCGGATGCGCCTTTTGAAACCGCCAACGATCTTGTTGATGCCGTGAAGGCCAGCCCGGGTGATATCAAAGCTTCCGGTGCAAACCGAGGCGGTCTGTCACACCTGGCTTGGGCAGGATTGCTAAACACGTTGGATATTGATCCTGAGGCTAGCCCATGGGTGGCGTCTGACGGGTCCGCGCCGGCAATGCAACAACTTGCAGCGGGCGCTATTGATGTTGTGTCGACATCACCAGCTGAGGCACGTTCGCTTGTCGAGGCAGGTGAGGCCAAGACACTGGCTTTGCTATCTGGCGAACGTTCTGAAGCATATCCGGAACTGCCGACAACGAATGAACTGTTTGACATTTCCTGGTCGCCCCTTCCGTTTCGTGGACTCGCTGGTCCAGCAGATCTTCCTGAAGAAGTCGTCGCAATACTTTCGAGCGAGTTGAAAGCAATTACAGAAGATCCCGAATTCAATGAGTTTATGGATTCACGTGGGTTCTCCGTCGCCTATCAGGATTCGGAGACATTCACGAAAACAGTGAGTGACTCACGCTCCAACCTCGTTGATGCGATGAAGGCCGTCGGCCTGGCGCAAGAATAGCCGACGCCCGTCATGCGCATAGATAACCGCCTGTTTGGTATTGCGATTGTCCTTTTGGGGGCTGCAGTGATCTACGAGGCGCGACATCTTCCCAAAGTTCCGGGGTCAACATTTGGCCCCGGACTGATGCCCACGATTATCGGGATCTGTTTCTCGGGGCTGGGCATAAAGATTGCCCTTTCCGCATTCATGAAACCTGCGGATGGCATGCCTCTTGTCGATTTCTCTGCGTGGAATAACCAGGGACGGGGGATCATCGCGGCCATATGGACCTTGATGGGAGCGCTGCTATCCATTCTGTTCCTGCAGCCGATCGGATTTCCGCTACTGGCCGTCATATATGTGTTTCCGCTCATGCTCTTGATGAAAGCCCGTCCGGTACCGGCTGCGATTGTGGCCGCGACCACGGTGCTGGGACTGCACTACGTGTTCACAAATATACTTTTCGTGCCGCTCCCATCCGGCCTGCTTCCACTTCCCTGGTGATCCAATGAGTTCATCTGCACTAATTGAGGCGTTTGGCATAGTTTTTCAGATGCCCGTGCTACTCGCCATATTGGGCGGCGCTGTCTACGGGTTGTTTATCGGTGCCGTCCCGGGTCTGACAGCAACCATGGCAACCGCACTTCTTGTGCCGCTGACATTTTATCTCGATCCGGTGCCCGCCATTTCATTGATTGTTGCAACGACGGCAATGGCAATCACGGCGGGCGATATTCCTGGCGCGTTGCTGAGAATTCCGGGCACGCCTGCATCTGCAGCGTATGTCGATGAAGCGTATGCGATGACGATGAGCGGGCGAGCAGAAACCGCACTGAGCATAGGTATATTTTTCTCTGCTTTAGGCGGCCTGACAGGGGCGGTGGTTCTCCTGATCGTTGGCCCACTGCTTGCGAAGATTGCCCTGAACTTCTCTAGCTTCGAGTTTTTCTGGCTTGCCATGCTCGGCCTGATGACCTCGGCTATGGTTAGTAGCAAGGATCCCGCGAAGGGATTTGTATCACTCCTGATAGGCCTTCTTATTGCGACAGTTGGGCTAGATATCACAAGCGGTCAGCCTAGGTTCACGTTCGGATCCGTTGAACTCATGGGTGGTGTCAGCTTCATCCCCGTAATGATTGGTATGTTTGCTTTTGCAGAAGTTCTTCGCGGGTTCTCGGCGAATGCGGCTTTTCCGCCGGTCCCGGATACATCATCGGTTCGTCCGTTTCATGGCATGGGGAAGCTGCTCAAGAAGTATCCTCTAAGCTTTATTCGCGGCGCGTCTCTTGGCACCAGCGTAGGCGCTTTGCCCGGTGTTGGTGGTGATGTAGCCGCGTGGATCGCCTATGGCATGAGCCTGCGGTTCTCGAAGACGCCGGAGAAGTTTGGCAAGGGACATGAAGAGGGTCTCATCGAGGCCAGTTCGTCAAACAATGCGGGTCTATCGAGCGCTTGGATACCGGCACTTGTCTTCGGCATTCCCGGAGATGCCGTGACAGCGATAGCCGTAGGCGTTCTGTTTATGAAGGGCTTGAATCCGGGGCCACGGCTGTTCGTGGAAAACCCGGCTATGCCGACAGCCATTATCCTGACGTTCTTCCTGGCGAACTTGCTGCTTCTTGTCATCGGCTACGTTGCCATCAAGGGAGCGAGGCACATCCTGTCGGTCCCGCGTTCATTTGTCGTTCCAGTTATCCTGATCTGCTGCATTCTTGGATCATACGCGATCAATAACACAGTTTTCGGCATTGGAATTATGCTGGTTGCAGGTCTTGCGGGTTACATACTCGAAGAGAACGACTTCCCGATTGCACCCATCATCCTGGGGCTGGTTCTGGGACCGGTTCTTGAACGAAACTTTATCATGTCCATGCAGATTGCCGACGGCAATCTACTGGGCTTCTTCAGCAGGCCTATCGCTGCCGTCTTAGGTGTCATTGTCTGCACAATACTCTTGCTGCCACTGCTGCGGGTCATTCGACGCAGTAGCAAGCAGAAATCCTCATCAATCACATATCCTGAAAACTACGAGGCCAAGAAATGAAAGATCCGTTCAGCGTCGAAGGCAAAATCGCGATTGTGACCGGAGGCTTAGGACAGCTTGGCACCCAGTTCAGCACCTCGCTCGCCGAAGCCGGCGCAAAAGTGGCGATCTACAGTCGTCGTCCGTTTTCTGAAGAGCAAACGAAAGAAAAGTTCGGTGAGGCTGCAAAGAATATCCGTGTTTACGAAGCGAGCGTGACCGAGAAGGATCAGCTTCAAGCGGCTACCGATCAACTCATCAAGGATTGGGGTGTGCCGCATATCCTCATCAATAACGCAGGGATCGACTCCAAGCCGGATGGTCCTGCATCTCAGAATGCGCCTTTCGAAGACTATCCGCAGGAATTCTGGGACGACATCATCAAAACGAACATGACCGGTGTGATGCTGACCAGTCAGGTGGTCGGAACAAAAATGGCCGAAGAGAGGCGCGGATCGATCATTCATGTCGGGTCGATGTATGGAATGGTGTCTCCTAATCAGGCGCTCTATGCATATCGTCTGGAGCGCGACGGCGAGCCGTTTGTGAAAGCGATCTCCTACGCGGCGTCAAAGTCCGGCCTTCTGAACATGAGCCGGTACCTTGCAACCTACTGGGCCGAGAAGAACGTCCGATCCAACGTCATTACCTGTGGTGGCGTAAAGACAGCCACGTTCGATAAGGAATTCATCGATGCGTTCCTTGATCGTGTGCCAATGCGTCGTCAGGCAGAGATCGACGAGTTCAACGGCGTCATCCGCTTTCTTGCGTCAGATGCTTCGTCTTATATGACGGGATCAAACGTTGTGTGTGATGGAGGCTTCACAGCATGGTAGAACCTCGGACGGCACGTGCTATTCCACGCGAAAACCTACGTCAGTTTGTTTCCGACGACCTTGAGGGAAGGATACTATCTGGTGAGATCGCTATAGGGGAGAGACTGCCGTCCGAGAGTGAGATTGCCAAAGAATATGGCGTGAGTACCCGATCTGTGCGGGAGGCCATCCAGATCCTCGAAACCAAGGGTCTGCTCCAAAGGCGTCATGGTGAACGGACCAGAGTCGTTCGCAATGACGTTGGTGAGTTTCTTGGCACATTGACCACCACAGTTCGACAGCTTTTCGCCAAAGATAGAGATTATCTGGTGCAGTTGATGGATGTCCGGCGGATGATCGAAGTCGAAGTTGCCGGGATACTTGCCGGAAACTCGGCACCGGTCGCTTTGGATGTGAGCCGGTCCCTGGAGGCAATGCATGACGCGGCGAGGAATGAAGACTTCACTTCGTTCACCACCCATGATGCGGCCTTTCATCTGGCGTTGGTGAAATCCACGGGAAACGATATTCTCGCGGTACTCTACGACAATTTACACAATCTGATCACGGAAGTTATCCGTGTTACCAGTCGTGTTCCGGTCAAGTCTCTCGAGGAGGCTTACGCAGAGCACAAAGAAATTTTCACCGCTATTCATGCCGGCGATCCTGATCACGCACGATCTGTCATGCGCAGGCATATCGAAAACAGCAGCGGCTATCTGCATGTTGCTATCCTGAACGCACGCAATGAGGAAAATCCTGATGGATCCTAAATTCGACTATTCCGATACCGACTGGGACACGATCAAACGGCTCAGCAAATGGTACTCCGGGGATATCCACGACAGCATGGAGGGTCTCGGGCTATGGGGGCATCTGCCGGGCATATCCTTATTTGGAAAGCTGAAAGATGGTGACGTGATCTGCGGGCCAGCAGTAACTGTGCTTTTTGAGCCGAGTGACCGGAAAGGCGAGCCTCAGGACGTCTACCACCATGCAATCGACAATGCACCGGAAGGCGGCATCATGGTCGTTGATGCATCCTGTGCGGATGGTGCCTGTTCCGGTGAGCTGATGTCCACGGGCGCAAAAGTGAAGGGGCTTGCCGGCACAGTCGTGAACGGGACCGTTCGTGATCTGCCACAGGTTCGCGAATTGGGTTATCCACTTTTTGGCACGCACCCAAGTCCCGTCGGCGTCACAGGAAAGAAAGAACCCAAATATTCACAGGTGCCTATTAAGATTGGCGAGACCACAATCAAACCAGGAGACATTGTTTTTGCAGATGTCGATGGTGTCGTCGTGATCCCCAAGGAGCATGCGAAGGCCGTCGCAGATGCGGCAGAAGCTTTAGGCGCAAATGAGGCCGCCGCAAGAGATCGGCTATTGTCAGGTGAGAAGTTGCAGTCAGTTTGGCCTGCATGAAGCTACGTTTGAGCCAGATTGAAGGTTAACATGCCGAGAGAAATGCTCGGCCATCTTGGAGGCAGCGGATCGTTTTTATGGATACGATCCGCCGTTGCGCGTAATGCCTTCTCGTGCGCCGCACGCACTGGCATGTCCACTTTACGCCGACCTCGGCGAGTTAACCTGACAACTTGTTGGCGATCTATCTGACCCGACAAGCTGTGCTGCTTGTGTGACGGCCTAGATCGTCGCCACCGGAGTGACCGGCGAGCCTATCGATCCCCGCAAATAGAGTGCGGGCGCGGTAAGAAACACGGCGCTTCTGTTGTTCCGGGCCAAGGCTTCGGCGAGCTCCCTGAAATACCATAGCTCTGCCAAGGGCATCCCGAGCTTGAACAGGCAATGATGGTGCAGGGGCAAGCGCAAGCAGCAGGCATGTGGATCGGCGTTCGGGTTCTCGACGGCGTAGTTGTCAGCGGCGATAGCCGCGATCCTGCTATCGGTGATCCATTGGTGCAGCGCGGTATCGGTTCCGTCCAGTACTGCGCCTGTTTGGCCCAGACGGTCAGCATCCGGGTCATCTTGCATATCCCACAAGGCTTCCGCGTACCCCGAACGCAGCATGAGGATGTCACCCTCGCGAATTTCGAGCCTCTGTGCGGCGATGACCTCCTCAAGCTCTTTGCGGCCAATGATGACGCGATCGGTGCCGAAATGCCGAACGAAATCGACGAGAACGGCGCGTCCTTGTATGGGCGATTTTGCCATTTCGGATGCGGACAAGCGCTTGGCAAAGGACGCATGCTGACTGTTGGGTTCGGCACCGAGCACGTCTACCTCTGCGCGATGCCCGTTGTAATAGCACCGCTCGGGAACACCGTCGCCATCCGCGTCGAAAAGTGCCCCGACATGGGCAAGGGAGTCCCATTGCGTTGAATACTGCGTCGAAAGCACCACCTGGTCATCGCTCAGAACGTCTTTCAGAACCGGGTCCGTGTTGCTGAGCGGATAGTTGATATAGGGTGTGTCGCCAAGATAGGTCGGCGCAAGGCGCGGCGGCTTGCGGCGCGGGTTCAGCACGACCTTTCCGGGAAGATCAAGAGGAAGCGACAGGCAGAAACTGAGCCCTTCCCGGATCTCGTCAGCCGCGGCACGTCGTTGTTCCGCTCCGATGTAGTTCAGCGTGCCGAGCTGATCGTCGGCCCCGAAGTCACCCCAGTTCGACCCTTCCGGGCGGTTTACCCATTCTGGCATGGCGAATTCTCCTCATTTGTTTCGTTCTCACCGTCCTGCGAGAGGGACGCCATGTTCACCAATGTCGGCAGGAGATGCTCGATCCGTTCGATTTTCTCTCGCTGCGCATCGTCCCATTCATAGAAACCGCGCCCGGTCTTGCGCCCCAGGTCCCCGTTATCGACCTTCTTTACAAGGCACGTCGCAGGTTCCTGGTGTGCGTCTAGATCCGGATAGAGATACCTTGCGATATTCAGATGAATATCAAGTCCGTTCAGATCGCGTTGTAGCAGCGGACCGATGAGCGCCAGCCGCACGCCCAGTGAATATTGCGTCACGATATCAATGGTTTCAGCGTCCGCTACACCGGAATCGATCAGGTGAAAACATTCGCGCAGCATCGCGTGCTGAAGCCGGTTGGCGATGAAACCCGGAATGTCCGCTGCCAGGCGCGCGACCTTCTTGCCCGATGTCTCCAAGATGCGGGTGATACGTTCCACGGTCTCGGTGCTGGTGGCATCGGAAGGGACAACTTCCACTGCAGGGATCAGATCGGCCGGGTTAAAGAAATGCGTGATGACAAACCTGTCCGGGTAGATCATCCCGGCCGTAAGCTCGGCCGTTCTCAGGCCTGACGTGTTCGATGCGATGGTTGTGGATTCGTCGAAATACAGCTCGAGATCGGCAATGATCCTACGCTTGAGGTCTAGATTCTCGGGCACGGCTTCGATGATTATGCCTGCGTCGCGCCAGTGCTGCGGAAGATCCTGCAAGGATGAGTGCAGGCTGGGTCCATGATGGGTGCCGGAGAAAAATTCCTGCGCCTTTTCCAAAGCTTCTGCCGAAGGATCGACCAATGCCACCGGGTGCGAGGCGCGAATGAAATGTCTGCAAATGCGCAGCCCCATGGTTCCGGCGCCGATGACAACGATGCGCTCCATGCGTGCTCCTCCATATTTATCTGTTGACATTATAACCCGAGATCAGTGATCAGCAATGCCAATTAGTTTGACTCAAAGCGGGGCGGGAGGCCCCATGGGAGGAACTGTTGAAAGCACTGGCCGAATTTTTCACGCGTATCGTTAACCGGTACATGCCGGACCCATTGGTCGTGGCAATCATTCTGACTGCGTTGACTGCGGTTTTCGCGATGCTGTCGCAAGGTGTCGGATTCATCGAGGTCAGCCGATACTGGGGCGATGGCTTCTGGAACCTGCTGGCCTTCACCATGCAGATGACCGTTATCTTGCTGGCAGGATATATTCTCGCGCGCACACCGGCGGTCGACAAGCTGATGGACAAAGTCGTCGCAGGCATCACGACACCGCGCGCCGCGGTCATTGCCGCAACCTTGTTTGGCGGGGTTGGCAGCTGGTTGAACTGGGGGTTCGGCCTGGTGATCGGTACACTGATCGCGCAGAAGCTGGGCCGCAAGGTGCCCGGCCTGCACTACCCGCTGGTTATCGCAGCAGGATACTCAGGTTTCGCGGTGTACGGTGTCGGCCTGTCAGGATCGGTGCCGCTGTTGCTGAACACGCCGGGGCATTTCATGGAAGATACCATCGGTATCATCCCGCTCGCTGACACGATATTTTCACCATACGTCATCACGATGAACCTGATTCTTCTGGTGACGCTGCCGTTCTTCAACGCGATGCTGCACCCGAAATCGGCAGAAAGTATCATCGAAGCACACCCTGAGCCGGAAACGCCAATTGCCCAGACCAATTCGGAAGAACGCACGTTCGCCGAACGTCTGAACCATTCGCCGGTCCTCGGACTTGGTATGGGGCTGTTCGGCCTGTTCTATGCCGTACTTTACCTGGTCGATGGCGGGGGCATCACGCTGAACTTCGTGAACCTGCTCTTCCTGTTCCTGGGCATGACATTGTTCGTGACGCCCAGCCGCTTTCTGGCCGCAGTTCAGGATGGCGTTAAGGTCGTCAGCGGGATCATTATCCAGTACCCGTTCTACGCAGGGATACTGGCGATTCTCGCCGGATCCGGACTGATCGTCACCTTTTCGAACTGGTTCGTATCGATCTCGAGTGCTGAAACGCTGCCGATTTCATCCTTCTTCTCGGCGGGTCTGATCAACATCTTCGTGCCGTCCGGCGGTGGCCAGTGGGTCATTCAGGGACCGATCATGATGGACGCTGCGGCGCGGCTCGGGGCATCCATTCCGGCGACCGCACTGGCTGTACAGATCGGCGACCAGTGGACCAACATGGTGCAACCATTCTGGCTGCTGCCCGCTCTGGCCATCTCCGGTCTGAAACTGAAACACCTGATGGGCTACATGGTGGTGATCCTGTTTTATCTTGGGGCCGTGTTCCTGTCGACCATCGCCATCTGGGGCTTTCTGACTGCATAGGAATAGACAAATGCCCTGGATGATTGAAACCTTTGACAAACCGGGCTGCGCAGAATTGCGCAGCCAGCTTCGCCCGGAACATCTTGATTACCTTGAGGCGAACAAGTCGCTTCTTCTGGCTTGCGGGGCCAAGCTCGACGACGAAGGGGAGGGCGCAAGCGGCGGGCTTTACCTGCTTGACGTAAATGGACGCGCTCAGGCTCAATCATTCATTGAGCAGGATCCCTTCTTCAAAGGGAACCTCTTTGCACGCGTTGTCGTGACCCGCTGGCGCAAGGCCTATCTGGATAGACGCAACACATTGAACGAGGGTTAAATGCTCTACCACATCAGCATGACGGTGAAGCTGCCGAAAGATATGGACGAGACGACGGCGACCGGGATCAAGGCGCGCGAAAAGGCGTACTCGCAGGATCTGCAGCGCAGCGGTGTGTGGCGACATCTGTGGCGGGTGACCGGGCAGTACGAGAACATCAGCATCTTCGACTGCCGGGACAACGAGCATCTCCACGAAGTTCTGACCGGGTTGCCGCTTTATCCATACATGGAAATGAAGATCACGCCGCTCAACCGGCACCCTTCGTCGATCCACGAGGGAGATCAGTGACTGCATTCGTCCGGCAGGCCGCGGTCGTCACTGGCGGCAGCCACGGCATAGGCGCCGCGATTGCCACCAGATTGCGCGCCGACGGCTTCCGGACCATCGTGCTGGACATTGACGAACCTGATTGCGAGGTGGATCGCTTTGAGCAAGTCGATCTGAGTGACGCAGCGGAACTTCGCGCGGTCTGCAAAAATCTGGCGGCGGTGGAGCCGGTCACCTGTCTTGTCAATAATGTCGGGATCGTTGCGCCGGCTGCCTTGGAAGACGTCGACGTGTCAGATGTCGACCGGCTGATGAACGTGAATTTCAGACCATCGATCATCTGTGCACAGACGTTCCTGCCGATCATGAAGGCACAAAATGGTGGTCGGATCGTGATGAACACCAGCCGCGTGACGAAGGGCAAGGAACTGCGTTCGCTCTATTCCGCAACCAAGGGGGCCGCGCAATCCATGGCACGGACATGGGCGCTGGAACTGGGCGCACATGGCATTACCGTAAACTGCGTTGCACCCGGACCGATTGCCACGGATGCTTTTTGGAATAACAATCCGCCAGACGCGCCGCGCACGCAGGAAATCATCGAGCGTGTACCCGTCAAGCGTCTTGGCACAGGAGACGACGTCGCGAACGCTGTCTCGTTTTTCTGCGCGCCCGATGCCGGGTTCGTCACCGGGCAGACCTTGTTCGTTTGTGGTGGCGTAACCGTCGGGTAAATCCAAACGCGGAAAGGCCGCCCGATGGGCAACCTTTCCGCTGATGTGAAATTTCTTCCCTATTTGGCGACGTGATCACGCAACAGCGTCGTGAAGTGGCTGGGCTGCTCAACACAGGGAAGATGCCCGGCGTCTGCAATCGTTACGAAACTTGCGTTGGAAATGCCGTCTGCGGTCGCCTTCACCAGTTCGGGCGGTGTGGAACAATCATCAGAGCCGCACAGGACAAGAGTCGGCTGTTGAATCTGCTTCAGCTCGGCAGTGTAGTCTGCGTCCCGAATGGCCGCGCAAACATCGGCATAGCCTTGCGCCGGGGTCCGCTCCAACATCAGGCGCCACATGGAAAAGTCTTCCTTGGCGTCGTAACCAGGCGCGAACCACCGGGCCAGGATTGCGTCGCTGATCGCTTGGATGCCGCTGGCGAGGACCGTCTCGATACGTGGGTTCCAAATCTCCGGAGATCCGATCTTCGCGGCCGTATCGGACAATACAAGGTGCGTCATGGTGCCCGCACGCCGCAGCGCAAGCCGCTGCATGATCAGACCGCCCACGGATAAGCCAACACCGGTGAAATGCCCAATCCCGTAATAATCGAGCAATGCCTCGACATCGTCCGTCATTGTCTCGATGCTCAGCGCAGCCGCAGTGTCCTGGCTCAGCCCATGGCCCCGCTTGTCCTGCCGCAGAATCCCCCAGCCTTCCGGTAATTCGGCGACCACGCGGTCCCAGACCCGCAGGTCGGTTCCCAGCGAGTTGGCGAAAACCAGCGTCGGAGCCCCGTCTTGGGGCGCGCGATAGCCGTGATAGATTCCGTTGATGCTCGTGAAGTCTTCGTGCCTCAAATGTGGCCTCCGTCAAAAGTCGTCTCGTCCAGACATGAAAGGAAAAGTTCAAGCGCCGGGCCCACAGGGCCGGATTGATGAACCAGTGAAATATTCGCTGTCACGTCGACATCGGCCAGCGGACGGTACACGACGCCCTTGATGCAAAGGTGCTGTATGGCTTCCGGGACTATCGCAATGCCCATCCGTGCCGCGACGAGGCTAATGATTGACGCAAATTGGGGCGATCGGTGAACGATGTTCGGACTGATCCCCGCTACAGCGCACGCTCGATGCATGGCGGCCGAGAAGCCCGTATTCGGCGGCAAATGTGTCGCCACAAAGAATTCATCCTCCAGCGACGACAGATTTATGGGGGCGTCTGACAACGCCAGCTTGTGCTCTTCGGACAGGGCAAGCATGAGACGTTCCTGACACAGGGTACGCACAGAGATGTTGTCGGGCAGATCCGGATATGGCAAACGCACGATTCCCGCGTCGAGATTTCCTGCCGCGACCTCCGGGACCTGTCGGTCCAGATCCATGATCGAAAGGGTCAGTTGCGTGTCGGGAGTTTTATCCCGGTAGCTGCGAACCAGTTTCGTGAGAACGCCGTTATACGCCGCTGCCCCGATATATCCGATCCGAAGCTCGCCGATCATGCCTTTCCCGGCGCGAATGGCGACGTCTTCTGCGCGTGCGGCATGTCGCAGCACCGCACGCGCTTCGGGCAACAGCAGTTCTCCGGCAGCCGCCAGCGTTACCTTTCGTCGGTTGCGTTCGAACAGCGTTGTACCGATGAGTTCTTCCATTTGCTTCAGTTGAAGCGTCAGCTGGGGTTGGGAAATATGCAGGCGTTCGGATGCACGCCCGAAATGGAGCTCTTCCGCCAGAACGATCAAGAGTTCATAATGCCGCAAAGTCAGCATATGATATTAAATCCTCCCATTTATTTAAATTTACTATAATGGGGTATGCCCTGCGCCACCAGTTATTCTTGGTGTGACCTCAGATAAGTCTGTCGCATCAGATAGTGCGAGCTTGGGAGGAGCACTTCGGACAAGAATTCGCGAAAATGGTCCGTCGCCGGGTGGCTTGCAAAGGTTTATGTCCCTACACCCCGCCACACGCAACTGCGTCGTCATCCCATTCCGAAAACGCGCCGCCCTAGCTGTCCACTACCATCGGCTGCAGGTTCGTGGCGCTTGGAAAGCGGCGACAAGTGCCCTTTGAACGCGCGGCGCAAAGTCCCGGTCGTGATCACTGTCAGTTAAGGTGACAATTCCGCACCGGGTTAATGCAACGGGCCTCTCGGAACAGGGCTTGTTCTTTGCCAGCCATACTTGATCGCGAGTGGTCTCGCCCAACGGTTCAAACGCGACCGTGAGCGTATTCAGCCCAACGCAATGGCGACCGCCACGGTGGCGATGGCGGGAAGGCGCAGCTGATCCTCGGCGATCCGGACGCGCTGGGGTGTGTAGAATTGTTCCTCATGCAGGATATTCACCGTCGCCACCATTTCGCCACGAATATGCACGGGTAGATTGATCACCGATCCGCATCCCAGCTTGCCGATCAGTTCAGCGTCGGGGAACACCTTGTCGATATCGGCAAGCGTGTTGGCCACGAAGGTTTCCCCCTTGCCATGAACGATGTCAAACCACGCATTCATCTCGATCGCTTTGGTGCCCGATGTCGGGTAATTGACCGGATCGTCAGAATAGGTACGGCTGGCGAGCATGGCGCTCATGTCTGCGGTCATAACCGTAAACAATTTTGCGCCAACCAGAGATTTGGTCAGCGCGCACAACGCATCATACGCAGCTTCCTGGGTGCGGGCGCGGGACAATTGTTCGGTAAAAGTGGCTAGATCGCTCATGCTGGTTTCCGTTCGGTTGCGCCGCCACTCGCGGCATAGAGTTCACGGGTATAGGGATGGCTGAAGTCACCCGTATGCAGTGATGTGGCATCCGCGATTTCGACGATCCGCCCCTTGTTCATAACCGCCATGCGGTCGCACAGGAAACTGACCACCGGCAGGTTGTGGGTCACCATCAGATAGGTCAGCCTGTGTTCTTGGCGCAGACGTTTCAGGAGGTTGAGAATTTCGGCCTGCACCGACACGTCGAGCGCGCTTGTCGGTTCGTCCAGCAGCATCACCTGCGGCTCCAGCATCAGCGCGCGTGCAATTGCAACACGCTGACGTTGACCACCTGACAGTTGATGTGGAAACCGAAACCGAAAGCGCCGATCCAAGCCGACGGCGGCCAGCTTTTCCTCAACCAGCGCATCACGCCCCTTGATACCATGCACCTGAAGGGGCTCGGATAGAGTCGCGTCCACGGTCTTGCGAGGATGCAGCGAGGCATACGGGTCTTGAAATACCATCTGGCAAATTCGCGAGAAGGCGAGATCGGGCTTGTGCCCGCGCGCTTGACCGAGCACGGACATTCGCCCGCTCCATTCGGGAGCGAGGCCCACGATGGCCTTGAGGACCGTGGATTTGCCGGACCCGCTTTCACCGACAAGGGCAAAGCTTTCTCCTTGCGCCACGTCGAAAGTGATATCCTCAACCACCCTGTGCCCGGAATAGGCAACGTCGAGATCGCTCAGAGAAATCGCGCTCATGTGCCGCTCCATGCGGTTCGATCCAGAACCGGCAACTCGTCTCGGTCCTCGTCCATTCTTGGTACAGACGCCAGAAGTCCACGCGTATAGGGATGGGTGGCGTTGTGAAGTTCGCTTGCGGCGCATTCCTCCACGACCTGGCCCGCATTCATCACCATGATCCTGTCGCAATAGCGGACGACGAGGTTCAGGTCGTGGCTGATCAGGATCAACCCCATGCCGTCTTCGCGCACCAACTCGTCGATCAAATCCAGCACTTGGGCCTGCACAGAGACGTCGAGTGCGCTGGTGGGCTCGTCCGCAATCAGTAGATCAGGGCGTGGGATCAGCATCATCGCGATCATCACGCGCTGTCCCATGCCGCCGGACACCTGATGCGGATACATGCGCGCCACGCGTTCCGGGTCGTTGATCCGTACCGCGTCCAGCATCTCGATCACGCGCGCCTGTTCCTGCCTGCGCGGCAGGCGTTCATGGGCTCTCAAGGCTTCGGCAATCTGCGCGCCAATTGTGATCACGGGATTAAGCGAAAACTTCGGATCCTGCATGATCATTGAAATCCGCGCACCCCGAATGTCGCGCATCCTGCGATCGGGCAGGGGCAGCAGATCGATTCCATCGAATGCCATCCTGTCCGCGGTCATGCGGCCCGGTTTGCGGATCAGCCGCAGGATCGCGCGACCGGTCATGGACTTGCCTGATCCGCTTTCGCCCACGATCCCAAGCCGTTCCCGTCCAAGTGTCAGGTCGATGCCCTTGACAACCTCTACGCGGCCGTTGGGTGTAGGGAAGCTGACACGAAGGTTGCGAATATCCAGAAGCGGCCGCGTCATTTCTCACCCCCTTGCTTGGGATCGAGCACATCGCGCAGGCCGTCGCCGAGGAAACAGAAGCCCAGCGAAACCGTGATGATGGCGAAACCGGGCATCGTCGCAACCCACCACTGATCAAGAATGAAGGTGCGCCCCCGCGAGATCATTGCGCCCCATTCCGGCAGCGGCGGCTGCGCGCCAAGCCCGAGAAAGCCAAGGCCAGCAGCGGTCAGGATGATCCCGGCCATATCAAGCGTCACGCGGACGATCATGGACGATGTGCAAAGCGGCAGAACATGCCGGGTGATGATGCGGGTATGCGACGCACCGACCAGACGAACGGCAGCTATGAATTCCGAGTTGCGGAAGGTGATCGTCTCGGCGCGGGCGATGCGGGCATAGGCAGGCCAGGCGGTGATGGCGATCGCGATGATCGCGTTCTCGATACCCGGCCCCAGCGCGGCGACGAAGGCCAGCGCAAGGATCAGCTTTGGCATGGATAGGAACATGTCTGTCAGGCCCATCAGCACCTTGTCGACCCAGCCACCGAAATAGCCCGAGATCGCACCGATCACCAACCCCAGCGGTGCCGATATGACAGCGACCAACGCGACGATCAGCAAGGTGATACGCGCACCATAAACAACACGCGAGAAGATATCGCGCCCCAGCTCATCCGTACCCATCCAGTGATCCGCCGAAGGCGGCAGCAATCGCTGGGACAGGTTCTGTCCCACCGGACTTTCAGGAGCGATCCATGGCGCGAAGGCAGCAGTCAGGATCAGCAGCAAGATGATAAGCGCCCCCACGACCGCCAACGGGTTGCGCACCAATGCCAACGCCATCCGATAGCTGCGACCGGCGTTGGCCTGTAGCCGCGATTTTGGAGAGTCGTCAAGAAGCCAGTCACGCGTCGTGCTCATGAGCGACTCCTTGGGTCCAGGACGCGGTACAACACGTCGGAGATCTTGTTGATGAAGATAAAGACCGAACCGATTACCAGCGTTGCGCCCAGAACGGCGTTCATGTCCGCGTTCAACAAGGCGACAGTCAGGTAATTGCCGATCCCGGGCCACGAGAAGACCGTTTCGATCATGACCGACCCTTCCAGAAGACCCGCATAGGAAAGGCCAATCACCGTGATCAGCGGGACGAGTATGGGCCGGAAGGCATGTATCCAGATCACGCGCCATTCAGGGATGCCCTTGACGCGGGCCGTCGTGATATATTCCTGCCCAAGTTGATCTAGCATGAATGAACGGGTCATCCGCGCGATATAGGCCAGGCTGAAAAAGCCGAGAATCGTGGCGGGCAGCAGGAGATGACTGGCCGCGTTCCAGAAGACGTCCCAGTCACCCGCGATGATGCTGTCGACCAGAAGCAGGCCCGTGCGTGGCTCGACCAGCCCTTCGTAGAAGATGTCGACGCGTCCAGGGCCTGATACCCAACCCAAACCGGCATAGAATACGGCGAGACCGACAAGACCTAGCCAGAAGGCGGGGACAGAATATCCCAGCAGTGCGAAGACGCGGATCACCTGATCGATCCAGCTGCCCTTATGCGCTGCGGCGTAAACACCCATCGGAACACCCAGCAGGACGCCGATGATGATCCCGATCGTCGCCATTTCCAGCGTGGCGGGGAACACGCGCGTAAGATCGTCGACAACCGGACGGTTCGTCGAGATGGATTGACCGAGATCGCCGCGCAGAACATCGCCCACATAGTCAAAGAACTGGATGACGAGGGGCCGGTTCAGCCCCATCGCCTCGCGCGTTGCGTCGTATAGCTCCTGCGTCGCGCGATCACCAACCACGGCAAGAACGGGATCGATGGGCACGACACGCCCGATGAAGAACGTGATGGCAAGCAGCCCCAGGAAGGTCAGGCCAACCACCACGGCGAACCCGAGAAGGCTTCCGAGAAACTTCACGGACGGGTGGGATTTAAACGAGCTGAATGTCACGAGCCGGGGACCGTTCTCTTTCCGCGGATAAAGATTTTGCTTGGGTAAAACACAAAAGTTTGTTTCAATCAAAAAAATTTTGATGCACGGAGCCAAATCGCACGTGACCAGTCCAAGGTCGATCCAAGAACCCAACATAGGGCCGTTGATCCGAAAACGTCGAAAGCAGTTGGGACTCACCCTGCAGACCCTGTGCGACAGTGCGGGGTTGTCGGTCGGTTACCTCAGCCAGGTCGAGCGGAACAACGCGACGCCTTCGCTCGGAACACTGGCACAGATCGCGCAGGGACTGGGCGTCGGGCTGGACTACTTTGTCGCAACGCCGAAACCGGCTGACGCGCTTACCCGCGCCGGTGCTCGCCCACAGTTTGCGCTCGACGGGTCTCAGGTCCGCTACGAAGCGCTTGGCGCGCAGTTCCCGGGCTCCGAGTTGTCATCTTACTTGTTGCACGTCCCGCCGGGCTATGAATCGGAAACCGTGCAACATGAAGGCGAAGAGATTGTCTTTGTGCTGGAAGGCGAAATCGTTCAGGCGCTCAACGGCCAAAGCTTCGTGATGCGTGAGGGGGACAGTCTGCACTACAGCGGCAGCGCCCCGCATTCATGGGCAAACCAGACGGATCGACCGGCGCGGATCCTGTGGACCGGGACGCTGGAGGTCCTGAGCGAAAGCGGCGCCACGCCAGTCAGCAGATTGGTGCCAGCGAATGACAATAACTGAACACCCAACAAGGAGAGTTGTATGAACCACTTGAAAGCTTCTCTTTTGGCGACGGTGATGGCTTTGCCATTGGCCGCACATGCCGAAACCCCCGACGACGTCCTGGTCGTCGCACAGAACATTGACGACATCGTCGCGATTGACCCCGCGCAGGCCTATGAGTTCACATCCGGAGAATTGGTCACCAATCTGTATGACCGCCTGGTCCAATATGATGCGGAAGATCCGACGACATTGGCCGCAGGGCTCGCGACCGACTGGGCGGTCGATCCGGAAAACAAGACCATCACCTTCACGCTTCGCGATGATGCTGTATTCACCTCTGGCAACCCTGTGCGTGGCGAGGACGTGGTCTGGTCCTTCGCGCGCGTCATCAAGCTGAACCTGACCCCGGCGTTCATCCTGACACAGCTTGGCTGGACACCTGAAAACGTCGAAGAGATGGTCACCGCCGACGGAAATACCGTGACCGTCAAGTACGATGGCGATTTTTCTCCGGCATTCGTTTTGAACGTTCTGGCTGCGCGTCCGGCCTCCGTTGTGGACAAGGCCACAGTGCTTGAACACGAACAGGATGGCGATATGGGCAACGCGTGGCTCAACGCCAACGCGGCCGGTTCCGGTCCTTTCGCACTGCAAAGCTACCGTCCGGCAGAGCTGGTGCGGCTGACCGCCAATGACGATTATTTCAAGGACGGCCCGAAGATCGACAGCGTCATAATCCGTCACGTTGCCGAAGCCGCAACCCAGCAATTGCTGCTGGAATCCGGCGATATCGACATGGCAAAGAACCTGACACCGGATCAGATCGACTCGATCACATCTGACGACATCAAGGTCGAAGTCTATCCTCAATCCGCGGTTCATTTCCTGTCCTTCAACCAGAAGACGGAAAGCCTGACACCGGAAGCCGTTTGGGATGCCGCGCGCTACCTGGTGGATTACGAGGGCATGACCAATTCGATCATCAAGGGGCAGATGGAAGTCCACCAGGCGTTCTGGCCGAAGGGCTTCCCCGGTTCCTATGACGAAACGCCATTCACCTATGATCCCGAAAAGGCCAAGCAGATCCTTGCAGATGCAGGTGTCGAAACGCCTATCAGCGTGACGCTCGACGTGATCAATTCAGCCCCCTTCACCGACATGGCACAATCGCTGCAAGCCAGCTTTGCCGATGCAGGTATCAATTTCGAGATACTTCCCGGCACCGGATCGCAGGTCATCACCAAGTATCGCGAACGCAGCCACGAGGCGATGTTGCTGTATTGGGGCCCGGACTTCATGGATCCGCATTCCAACGCCAAGGCTTTCGCCTATAATTCGAACAACTCGGATGACGCGTATGCGGCAACCACGACGTGGCGCAATGCTTGGGCTGTTCCGGACGACATGAACGACATGACGACGGCGGCACTGACGGAATCCGATCCGGCGAAGCGCGAAGAGATGTATGTCGAACTGCAAGAACGCGTGCAGGAAAAATCGCCTATCGTCATCATGTTCCAGGCATCTTATCAGGTTGCCATGGGCGAAGATGTGACGGGCTACGTGAATGGTGCGACGTCTGACTTCGTCTTTTACCGCTTGGTGGAAAAGGACTGATTTCATTACAGGGCACGGGTTCCGCTCAGGCGTACCCGTGCCCTGACATGCGCCAAGGCCCTTTAATATGTCGCCCGTCCACCAGACAGGTCAAAACTTGCCCCAGTGGTGAAACTGTTCTCTTCCGAGCAGAGCCAAGCGATCATGGCCGCAGCCTCGCTCACCTCCAGGAATCGACCACGCGGAATCTTCGAGAGCATATAGTCGATGTGCTCCTGCTTCATCTGGCTGAAAATTCGTGTTCTGGCAGCAGCCGGCGTTACGCAATTAACCGCAATATTCTGGTCGGCCAGTTCCTTTCCCAAAGACTTCGTTAGAGCGATGACACCTGCTTTGGAAGCGGAATATGCCGAGGCATTGGGATTGCCTTCCTTACCCGCAACGGATGCAATATTCACGATCCTGCCGTAGTTTTGCTTCATCATTGTCGGTACAACAGCGCGGTTGACATGAAAGGTACCGAGAAGGTTAACTTCAGTGATTTTCCGGAACTCATCTATCGGATAGTCTGCGAGCGGATTGTTGGAACCGGCAACCCCTGCGGAATTTACCAGTATCTCTATGGTTTCAAATTGCTCGAGCGTTGCTTCCGCTGCGGCTTCGACACTGTCCCAATCAGCGATATCTACCTCGCAGGCGACCGCGTCAGCTCCTGTGGCCGCGGCTGTTGCGCGGGCCAAATCAATATCAATATCCCAGATAGCCATACGGATATCCATCGCGGCCAAGCGTTCGACCACGGCGCGACCGATGCCCTGTGCGCCCCCCGTGACGACCGCAGTCTGCTTCTTGACCTGTTTCATCGTATGGTTGTTCCCTGTTTCTGACAAAATTGCCGTCCGGTGCTTCGATACTTGCTTGCGACATGCCTCCCCCTGCGAAAAGCTTGGCCTAGACAGTGCCCTCGCTCCGACAACATGAAGCACGCATTGGCTAGCCTTGCGAGGTGAGCTTTTCCGCTGGGGATGGAGCCTGACCGTCATAGGCACCCCACACCGATTGATCGAACTGGATGACCGATCCTGTCATCATTCCGCTGTCGTCCGACGCCAGCCAAAGAACGGCGCGTGCAACCTCGGATGGCTCCAGAAGACGCCCGAACGGCAAGTCCCTCGCGGCCCGGTCGATGTAGGTCGCGTCCCCGGATTCCATTTCCTGCAGTGCGCGTTCGTGATCCGAGTTCATCCAACCGATATCCAGTTGATTGACCCGGACCCGGTTGCGCATCAGCGCGAACCCGGAATTGCGGGTCAATGTCGCCAGGGCGCCCTTGGACGCACAATAGGGCGCGATAAAGGGTTGACCCGCGTGTTCCGATGCCGAACCGATATTGACAATGCTTCCCGCGATCCCTTCGCGATCCATGATCTTCACCGCATCCTGCATCAGGAAGAAGGGTGCCCGCGTGTTCACGGCGAAAATGCGGTCGAACAAGTCGGGCGTCGTGTTCAGCAGATTGCCACGATCCGTCAGACCCGCCGCATTCACGAGAATATCGATGCGGCCAAACATCTTGTCGGCCTCCACCATGATACGCCGAACATCGTTCATTTGTTCGAGATCAGCAACGACCATCCGAACCGGCACACCAGTGGCGTCGGTGATACGCTTGGCTACGGCTTCACCCTTGTCGCGTCCACGCCCAACAATCACCAGCCCTGCAGCTCCGGCCGTTGCGAACAGTTCGGCAACCGCCGCGCCAAGCCCCTGAGTTCCGCCCGTGATCACCGCGATCTTGTCGTCTATCCTGTTCATTCTACCACCTCGTAGCCTGCTGACGCCATCACCCGCTCAAGCTCTGCGTGGCCTACCTTGGCCATTTCGAAGGGAGGGCTGGATTTGGGGGCCTGTTCCGCTTCGACCACGAACCAGCCTTCATAGCCTTTTCCCGCAAGCGCCTTGACGATAGCCTCGAAATCCAGCGATCCGTCGCCCGGCACCGTGAACACACCTTTGACGACGGCATCTAGAAAACTGTCGCTGTCGCGATCCAGCTCGTCGATCACGTCCTGCCGTACGTCCTTGGTGTGGACATGAATGATCCGGGCGTGGTGGTTCTCGATGACACGCATCACATCGCCCCCCGCCATGGCCATATGTCCGGCATCGTAAAGCAGCGGGACCGAGGAATGCTGCATCAACAGGTCAAGCTCGGCTTCCGTTTCGATGACGGCGCCCATGTGATGATGATAGGCAATCGGCATGCCCTGACCCGTACACCAGTCCGCGAAATCCGATATCTTCCGACCATATGCCGCGATATCGGCTTCGGACAGAACGGGCTTGCCGCTCAGCGGGGCAGAGGGGTTTCCTTGGATCGACCGGGCGGTTTCGCCGTAAACGATGCATGGTGCGCCCGCGGCCCTGAAGAAGTCGAGCTGCTTTGCCACGCGCGCCTTTTCGGTCTCCAGATCGCCATCCAGCAGCAATCCCGAGAACCAACCACCACAGACGGCTATTCCGAAGCGATCAAGGACGGGACCAAGTTCCGCCATGCTCATCGGGAAACGTCGCCCGGTCTCCATGCCGGTGAAGCCCGCCTTTGCCCCCTGTGCAAGGCACTCTTCAAGGCTGACATCATCAGACAGTTCGGCAAGGTCATCATTCCACCACGCAATTGGCGCGATGCCCAGTCGTGCCTTCATGTCACACTCCGACACGTTGCTTCTTTCGGATATCGATCTGTTCTTTCTGGGCCGCGCGAACACTTTCATGTTCGCTGACCTCCGGCACGCCGACATCCCAATAGGCATCACCCGGCACCCATGCATAAGCGTCAGATACGATACTCAGCACCGTGACACCGTCATTGCCGAGCGCCCATTTCATCCCGTCTTCGAGATCCGCCAGACTTTCGCAGTGGCGCGCCTGAGCGCCCATCGCCTCGGCATGCTTGGCAAAATCGACATGAACCGGGTGCTCGCGGTTTTTCACGCGGCAATCGGTCAGCAAGTTGTTGAAGCCGGGCACGCCCTTGAATTGCTGTAACCGGTTGATCACCGCGAACCCGCCATTGTCGCACACAACGACAACCATCTTGTGGCCGGTCAGAACGGCCGAATAGATGTCCGAATTCATCATCATGTAGGTCCCGTCGCCGATCATGACGATAGGCGTGCCATCCAGCGCACCGGGCGTGCCCTGCGCCATCGCCGTGCCCCAGCCCGCCGAAATTTCATACCCCATGCATGAAAACCCGAACTCGCAGTCGAAGGTGTTCCGTTCCTTGACGCGCCAGCCCTTCACCACCTCGCCGGGGGTGCCGCCTGCTGCCGCGATCAGCGTATCGTTCGGCGCGGCACAGCGGTTCAGCACGCCAACGACCTGCGCATAGGTCGGGACCGGCGCGTTGGTCGGCGCCTGATGCGAATCCAGCACGTCATTCCACTCCGCGAACAACGCCTTGGCGTGGTCGAGCCGACCCTGTATCGACCAATCCCCCAAAGCCGCGTCGAGATCTGCCAGGCATTCGGCCGCGTCGCCTACGACCGACAGCGCACGGTGTTTGGTTGCGTCGAACCGCGCGGCATTCACTGAAATGAATTGCGCATCAGATGCGAAGGCCGTCCACGATCCTGTCGTGAAATCCTGAAGCCGCGTTCCAATTGCCAGAACCACATCCGCCTCGGCCGCCAGCGCATTCGCAGAAGTCGAGCCGACGGTCCCGATCGGCCCCGCATGGACAGGGTCATCATGCGTCATCGCACCCTTGCCCGCGATGGTTTCCACCACGGGAATACCGCGCCGGGCAGCGAATTCGGCCAATTGCGTCTCGGCCTGCGAATACCGGACTCCACCGCCGGAAATGATCAGAGGTGTCTTTGCCGATCTCAGAACCTGCGCCGCCGATTCCACCGACCGCCTGTCGGGACGCGGGCGCGGTATCGTCCACAGTTTGGGCTCGAAGAATGCCGTCGGATAGTCATAGGCCTTTTCCTGCGTGTCTTGCGCCAGCCCCAGAAACGCCGGACCGCAGTCCGCCGGATTGAGCATCGTGGCGACCGCCTGCGGCAGCGAAGCGATAATCTGCTCCGGCAAGACGATGCGATCCCAGTATCGGGTGACTGATTTGAACGCATCATTCACGGTGATGGTCGGATCGCCATAATGTTCGACCTGCTGCAGAACTGGGTCCGGAATCCGGTTGGCAAACGTGTCACCCGCCAGGATCAGGATCGGCAGGCGATTGGCCATCGCGGCGCCGGCTGCCGTGACCATGTTCGCTGCACCCGGACCGATCGACGACGTCGCCACCATGATCTGCCGCCGACGCTTGGCCTTGGCATAGCCGATGGCCGCAAGTGCCATGGACTGTTCATTCTGCCCGCGCCATGTCGGCAGATCATCCTGCACGGCCTCCAGCGCTTCGGACAGGCAGGTGACGTTGCCATGCCCGAATATGCCGAAGACACCGGCAAACAGCGGAACGCGTTCCCCGTCGATTTCGGTGAACTGGTTGCACAGGTACTTTACCAGCGCCTGCGCCATTGTCAGCCGGATCGTTTCCTGCCGCATTTTTTGGTCCTCCTCCCATGCGATTCAATCGCTCACGAAATGATTATTGACATATTGTCTTTCATGCAATGATTATTGCAACAACTGATTTGGGAGGATCCATGACCAGACTCGCTGTTCTCGGCTGCGGCCGGATCGGGCAGATGCACGCGCGCAATATCGCCCGGCATTCGCGCACTACGCTTGGGGCCGTGTTCGACGTTCACCGCCCTGCTGCCGAGGCGATCGCCGCTGAAACCGGCGCGCGCATCACGGACACCGCCGATGAGATTTTCAGCAATCCCGATATAGACGGTGTGGTCATCTCGACCTCGACCGACACGCATGTGACCATGATCGAGGCCGGTGTCGCTGCGGGCAAGCCCATGCTGTGCGAAAAGCCCATTGATCTGGACCTTGATCGGGTGAACGCCTGTGCCCACTTGCTGTCGAAAGGTGAAGTCCCGGTGATGCTGGGCTTCGTGCGACGCTTCGATCCAAGCCACGGCGCTGTACGATCCGCGATAGCCAACGGCGATGTCGGGGAGCTGCACCAGGTGGTCATCACGTCACGCGACCCGGACCTCGCGCCGGAGGCCTATCTGAAGGTGTCCGGCGGCATCTTCCGCGACATGACGATCCACGATTTCGACATGGCGCGTTTCATTCTGAACGAAGAAATCGACACGGTTTTCGCGTCCGGCAGTCGGCTGGTTGCGCCCGATCTCATGGACCGGCTGGACGATTTCGATACTGTCAGCATCATCATGACGACGGCATCGGGCAAGCAATGCGTCATCGGAAATTCCCGCCGTTCGGTCTATGGCTATGACCAGCGCGTCGAGGCGTTTGGATCAAATGGCATGGCCAGCTCGGAAAACCGCAAACCGCATGCGATGGTCCTGTCGGGTGGCGGATTTTCTGGTAAGGCCGCGCCCTGCCTGGATTTTTTTATCGAACGATACAACGACGCCTTCAACGCCGAAATAGACGCCTTTGCCGATGTCGTGGAACATGGCGCGCCGCCACCGGTCAGTTTCGAAGACGGACGCCAGGCGCAGCGACTGGCGGAAGCAGCACTCAAATCAGCGACCGGGCATCGCCCGGTCAAAATGAAGGAGATCGACTGAGCCATGTATAGCGACTACGGACTGTTCATAAATGGCACCTGGCGCCCGGCGACCGACGGCGCGACATTCGACGTCCTCAGCCCGGTCAACGAAAAGCCGCTAGGTGCCGCTCCGGCCGCGAACCCGGCGGATACCGAACACGCGATTGCCGCCGCCGAAACGGCCTTGCCCCAATGGTCTGCGACAGGCGCGTTCGACCGTGCTGACGCCTTGCACCGCATCGCCGACGAGATGCGCGCGAACCGCGAAAAGGCGGTGCGGATGATCACCATGGAAACGGGAAAACCCCTGGCCCAGTCGGAACGCGAATGGGGGCTCGCGATCGACCAGTTCCGCTGGTATGCCGAAGAAGCGCGACGCATCTATGGCCGGATCATCGAAAGCCGTGTCCCCAATGGCCGCTTCGAGGTGTATCGCGGCCCCGTCGGTATTGCCGCTGCGTTCACGGCATGGAATTTCCCCGCCGCGCTCGTAGCCCGCAAGGTGGCACCCGCGCTCGCCGCGGGGTGTGCCGTCCTGATACGTCCGTCCAGCCAAACCCCCGGAACCGCGATGGTAATCGTCGATTGCTTGCGCGCAGGCGGGCTTCCCGATGGTACGGTAGGCTTGGTGGTCGGCAGCACGGCCAACACCTATGGGCCGATCATGGCATCCAAGGCCGTGCGAAAGGTCTCGCTGACGGGATCGACGCGTGTCGGGCAGCAGATGATCCGCGATGCGGCCGATACGGTTAAGAAGGTGTCCATGGAACTGGGCGGCAATTCGCCCTGCATCATTCACGATGACGCCGATCTGGAAAGCGCGCTCGATATCCTTGTGCCAACGAAGTTCGCCAATTGCGGGCAGGTTTGCGTCAGCCCCGACCGGTTCTTCGTGCATGAAAGCGTTCACGATCGGTTCGTGGACGGTTTCGCCGAACGGGCGGCTGCGCTCAAGCTCGGCGACGGCATCGACCCGGCGACCCAGATGGGTCCCTTGATCAAGCGCAGTCGACTCGAAGAGATCGAGGCCATCATCGCCGACGCGACACAGGCGGGCGCGACGGTTGCAACAGGCGGAACCCGCCCGGCGCAATTCAATGCGGGCCACTTCCACAATCCCACGGTCCTGTCGGATGTCACCGACGACATGCGCGCCTTTGCCGAAGAAAACTTCGGGCCGATCGCCGCCATCAGCCGCTTCGGGTCGGAAGACGAAGTGCTTGATAGGGCGAACGCCTCCGATATGGGGCTGGCTGCCTATACCTTCACGCGCAGCCCGGACCGCGCCCGGCGGGCCGTCGCCGAGCTGAAGGCAGGCATGGTCGGGATCAACAGCCCCGCCATTGCCGCCTCCGAGGCCCCGTTCGGTGGCACGAAATATTCCGGCATGGGACGCGAAGGTGGCAGCGAAGGGATCGAGGACTATCTCGACACCAAGCTCGCCCAGATCGTCTGGTGAGGCACAGATGACCGTGAACAAGATCAGGCGACTCTGGGACGAAGGCAAACCGGTGCTGAATGGTTGGTTGTCCATCGGCAACAGCTTTACGGCCGAAATCATGGCCGCACAGGGCTATGACAGCGTATCTATCGACATCCAGCACGGCGCGCTGGATTACAGCAGCGTGCTGCCGATGTTTCAGGCAATGCACGCCTCGGGCGTCGTCCCGATGGCGCGCGTGCCCTGGCGCGAACCCGGCATCGTCATGAAAGCACTGGATGCGGGCGCAATGGGGATCATCTGCCCTATGGTCAATTGCCGCGCGGAAGCAGAAGAGTTCGTCAGCTTCACCCGCTATCCCCCCGATGGTGTGCGAAGTTTCGGCCCGACGCGCGCCTCGCTGGCGACACCTGGCTACGGAACCGCGATGAACAGTGAAATCCTTGCGCTTGCGATGATCGAAACCGCGCAGGCCATGGACAATCTGGACGAGATCGCATCGACGCCCGGCCTGGACGGGATCTATGTCGGGCCTGCGGATCTGACACTGGGTACGCAGCAGGGACGGTTGGCGCCAGCCTTCGACCGGGAAGAACCCGAGATGATCGACATGCTGAAACGGATCGTCGCCGCCTGTCGGGTCAGCGGGATACGCGCCTGTCTGCATTGCGGAACACCCGACTACGCCGCGCGCGCCGTTGACTGGGGTTTCGACCTGGTGACCGTTTCCGGCGACACCCGCCTTCTGGCCTCTGCCGCATCGGCATCCGTCGCGCGCTTTCGCCAACTGCTCGACGACAGCACAAGTGCAGGAGCCCGCTGATGCCGCATGTTCTGGTTGTCGGCAGCATTCATCCATCGGGGCGGGCGCTATTGGCGGATGCACCCGACGTGACCGCGGAATTCGTCGATGGCACGACCGAAGACAGTTACGCTTCGCTGATCTCGCACGCCGATGCGCTGTTGATACGCACGCAGCCGCTTGGCGCGGCGACGGTGGCACAGGCCGAAAAGCTTCGGATCGTGTCACGTCATGGGGTCGGATATGATGCCGTGGACGTCGATGCCTTGACCAAGCATGGTATCGCCCTGGCGGTTTGCGGCGATGTCAACTCGACCTCCGTTGCCGAACATGCCGTGATGCTGATGCTTGCTGCTGCCAAGCGTGCGGTGCGCGCCGATCACGCAGTTCGACACGGCGGATGGGGCTGGCGGGACAGGATCGAGGCACGCGACCTGCGCGGCCAGAACCTGCTGCTGATCGGATATGGACGGATCGGACGTCATACCGCGCGCTTGTGCGCCGCTTTCGGCATGACCATCCGAGCCTTCGATCCGGTGCTGGAAGCATCCGGTTGGCCTGACGGAGAGATCACCCCGGCGGGCAACCTGGTAGAGGGTCTCGGCTGGGCAGATATCGTGTCGCTGAGCGTACCGTCCGCGGGCAAGCCTATCATCGGGGCCCGGGAACTGTCGGCGATGAAGCCCGGCAGCATCCTGATCAATACATCGCGCGGTGGCGTCGTCGACGAGGCGGCCTTGGTCGATGCGTTGCACAGCGGGCAGCTTGGCGCGGCAGGTCTCGATGTCTTCGCACAGGAACCCCTGCCGATCGACCACCCGTTGACGCGCCTCGATCAGGTTGTCCTGTCGCCGCACATCGCCGGAGTCACCGCAGAAGCTTCCGAGCGCATGGCGGTCGGCGCGGCGACGAATATCCTCGATTTTTTTGCGGGACGGATCGATCCCGCCTTGGTCGTCAACAAGGAAGCCCTGAATGGCCACATCGAAACCTGAGCTTCGTATCGGCCTGATCGGCACCGGCTTCATGGGAAAGACACATGTGTTCGGGTTCGCGACGGCGATGCGCGTATTCGATCTGCCCTTCGCGCCGGTTTTTCACACGGTGGCCGATGTCACCCAAGAGGCCGCCAATGACGCGGCCCGGCGGCTGGGCTTCACGCATGCGACCGATAATTGGCGCGGGATAATTGACGACCCCGAGATCGATCTGATCGACATCACGGCGCCGAACGCGCTGCACAAGGAAATGGCGTTGGCCGCAATCGCGGCGGGCAAGCATGTCTATTGCGAAAAACCGCTGGCCCCGCTGGCCGCGGATGCCGCTGAAATGGCCACTGCGGCAGAAGCGGCGAAGGTCAAGACGCAGGTTGGCTTCAACTACCTGTGCAATCCGATGCTGCAGCACGCCCGCAGAATGATCGAGCGCGGTACATTGGGCGACATTATCGGCTATCGCGGAATCCACGCCGAAGACTACATGTCGGATGCCGACGCGCCTTTCACCTTTCGTCACGATCCGGTGGGCGGCGGGGCCCTGGCGGATTTGGGCAGCCACGCGCTTGCCACGGCGGAATTTCTTCTGGGGCCTGTCACACGGGTGATGGGCGATCTTGTAACCGTCATCCCATCGAGACGTGACGCCGGCGGCAACATCCGGAAGGTCGACGTCGATGACATTGGTCGCGCATTCCTGCGTTTCGCTTCCGGCGCCTCGGGCAGTATCGAGGCCAACTGGTGCGCGACCGGGCGCAAGATGCAGCACGATTTCGAGATCCATGGGACCGAGGGAAGCCTGCATTTCAGCCAGGAACGATTCAACGAATTGCACCACTACGACACGCGCGCTGCGCCGGGTCTTCGTGGCTTCACCCGGATCGAAGCAGGGCCGGATCATCCGCCCTATGGCGAGTTCTGCGTCGCGCCCGGTCATCAGCTCGGCTTCAATGATCTGAAGGCGATCGAAATCCTGGAGTTTCTGCGGGCAATCGCCGGTGAAACGTCCGAGCCCTTCGGGTTTGAGGCGGGCCTACGCATTCAAACGCTGGTAGAGCGAATTCAACAATCTGCCCGGGCCGGTCGATGGTTGAACACGGCGGCGGCCCCATCGAGTGACAGGCCGGACGCCCCCAAGCAAGGAGCACAGCAATGAACACACGCAAGAACAGCGTTCGTGTCGGCGTCATCGGAGCGGGTGTTATGGGCGGTGACCATGCGCGGCTGTTTGGTGGAAGCATACGCGGTGCCAATCTGGCAGCCGTGGCAGATCCGGATGCCAGCCGTGCGGTCGCCGTCGCAGGCGCTGCACCCGTGTTTACCGACCCCGCCGAATTGATTTCGGCACCCGATATCGACGCGCTCGTGATCGCAAGTCCCGACTCAACGCATCATGATCTGGTCCTCGCCTGCATCAGCGCCGGAAAGCCCGTCCTGTGCGAAAAGCCCCTTGCCACCGATTCCGCCGCATGTCTCGAAATCGTTGAAGCCGAAGCTCGGTCCGGGCGCGATCTGGTGCATGTCGGTTTCATGCGCCGCTTCGACCCGATGTACCGTGAACTGAAGGACACGCTGATGTCAGGCGCAATCGGGACGCCGCGCGTGGTCCACAACAAGCACCGTAATCTTTACGCGCCGGACTGGTTCACGCCGAGCATGGCCATAACCAATTCCTATGTGCACGAAATCGACGTGATCCGCTGGCTGCTCGATGCCGAGTATACGCAAGGTTCAGTCCTGATGACCCCGGCGGGCGACGGCATCCCCGCAGGCGATCCGATCCTCGTGACCATGCAGACCACCGGCGGCGCTGTTTCTTCGACAGAAGTGAACATGAACGCCGGCTACGGATACCACGTCCATTGCGAAATCGTCGGCACGCAGGGCACGGTCGAAATGGCTCTTCCCGCAATCATACGCACCCGTACGCACGGATCGGAACAATCGGCTTTCCCGGAAAACTGGATTCCGCGATTTTCCGATGCCTATCGCCTTCAGAACCAGGCGTGGATCGACGCTATTCTGACGGGTGGCAAGATGATCGGAGGCGCCACCGCCTGGGACGGGTTCGTCGCGACGACGATCGCGGAACAACTGGTGTCTGTTGCCAATACCGGCGCAGTGGCGATGTTCGACCTGCCCTCGCGATAGGACCTCTGGATACCAACTGCCTAAAGGGATGTTCCCTGCGGCGATGTAACCGTCGGGATGCGCGGCTTGTCTTTCTTTTGCTGGCGCGCGGCCAGCGCCGTGGTCAGGGACTGGACCAGGCACATCGGCGCGGCCAGCGACCGCGAGAACGTATATTCACGCTCGGGCACGGCGAACAGCACATCCGCGTTCTTGGCCAGCGGTGACAGGGTTGAATCGGAAATCGCCAGGATCGGGACGCCGCGTTGCCCGGCTTCTTCTACGATGTTGACGACTTCCTGCGCGTAGAACCGGAACGAGACTGCGAAGACCAGGTCTTTCTTGCTTGCAAGCTTCGCATGATGTGTTGCGAGGCCCCCGCTTTCGTCCAGTAGAACGGTCCGCTTGCGCAGCATCGTCAGCACATAGCGCAGAAGCGACACGATGGGCGCAGAGCGAAGCTGGCCGATCAGGTAGATCGTTTCCGCATCCTCCAGCAGATCCACGGCACGGTCCATATCCACCTGCGAAACCTCGGACAGAAGCGATCTGAGCGCGGTGATGTCACGCACGACCAGATCACGCAGGAAATGCCCGTCGCCGTCCAGATCGCCCGCGACCAGCTCATTTTCCAAAGCTTCTATACGCGCCTCGAACCCGGGGGCGGCGGTCGACAAACGACGCTGAAAAACGGTTTGGAGCGTCTTGAACCCGGAATAGCCAAGCGACTGGGCGAAGCGAACGAAGCTGGACGCGTGAATGCCGCAATGTTCGGCGATGCTGTTGACGGACATGACGGCGACATCGTTGGGGTTCTGCGTCAGATACTCGGCAATCGCCCGGTAGGTCTTGCTCATGGAATCGTAGCGCTCATGGATGACCCGAATGAGTTCTTCATAGTCCTTCGGTTGTCCACCTTGCGTCACGCGGTCCTCTCCTTGCCGGTTTCGACGCTCAATGCCCTGCCCGGAACCGGGTGGCAAGTTCTGCTCACAACACCAGGCGTCTTTGCGTGCATGGGATGTGTCGAACGGTGTCAGGTCCGGGGCGTGCGGTGCGCGGCGCAATGTCTATTTTCTGGGCACGACCGGTTGCTGCAGCCTTCTCGATCGCGATCATGGCCTTCACGTCGGCCAGCCCTTCATATCCGTCATTTTCCGGCGGCGATCCGTTCATGATACAGTCCGAGAAATAGGCGGTCATGGCGCCAAAATGATCGACCTGTTCCGCTGAGATTTCATCGACTGTCTTTTCGTTCTGGCGAAGCCGCATCTTCAACGCGTCATCGAACTTGAATGCCGGATCCATCGTCAATGTCCCCTGGGTACCCACAACCTGAAAGCTGTCATTGGCGTCCGCACCGAAGCTTGCGACGAACTGCGCGAAACGGCCCTCGGGGAATCTCAGCGTGACGGCCACTGCCTCGGCGACCTCCGTGAACCTGGGATCCCCCTCTGCGCCGCCCTCCATAGCGACGACTTCAACCGGCTCGTCGCCAAAGACCTGGCGCGCGGCGTTCAGGCAGTAGACACCGATGTCCTGCAATGGGCCGCCCCAGTGCTTCGACTGAAGCCGGTGGTTCCCCAGAACCGATTGCAGCGAGAAGACGGACGAAAATATGCGCGGATCGCCGATTGCCCCTTTCCGGATCTGTTCCAGAAGCTCAACCGTTCCGGGTTCGTGATGAAGCCGATAGGCTGTCATAAGGTGAACCCCCGCCTCTTCGGCAGCGGCGATCATGGCCTCGCATTCCTCGACAGAGATGGCGAGCGGTTTCTCCACCAGAAGGTGTTTGCCCGCGCGCGCCGCTCGGATGGCGTAATCCGCATGCATCGAGTTGGGCAGCGCGATATAGACTGCGTCGACAAGATCATCGGCCAGAATCTTGTCGTAGTCTTCATAGGGCACCACATGCGGCACGTCATGGAAGTCGGCGAGCTTGCGCGCCGCGTCCGCATTGCCGCTGACGATCACCGTGATCTCCGAATTGCCGGTTTGCGCGACCGCCGGCATGAACGCGATCTGCGAAATCCAACCTGCGCCGACCACGGCGTAGCGTACCTTCTGCATTCATCTCTCCTGCAAGACGCGGCCCTCCGAAGAGGACCGCGAGGATTGTAACGACCTTAGCTGTCTCCGCCGAGGCAGCTTTCGGCGTTGTCGTTCGTGCACACGTCCAGCCCGGTGTAGATCGGGTCTTCGACCTCATTGCCTTCGACCAGATCCTTCAGGATGAACATGGACCGGTACCCCATTTCATAGGGGCGCTGACCGACCTGTCCATTGGACAAACCATCCGCGAGCTGTTCCATCTGCATCGGTAGCGTATCTGCCACGATGATCGACATTTCGCCTGAGTCCATCTCCGCCTTATAGGGTTCGGCCGCCTGGCGATACGCGTTGTCGAACCATTGCGTGAACGCACCTGTCGACACGAAGGCCGTCAAATCGGGGTTCGCGGCGAGAATGTCCGTCATCCCCTGAACAGCCTTGTTCCCATCGTCATCCGTGATCAGGGGACAACCGGAAATTTCCGTCCAGCCGCCTTGCCCATCAAGGGGCGTGCCGGGGGCTTCGCCCATGTCTTCGCCGGCCAGCGTGTCGCGGATGCCCTTGAGACGCTCGTTGTGGTTTGCCGCAGCCGCGCCGCCCGTTTGGAGGCAGATCGTGCCCCCGTCCGGATGGCGTTCCTGCGTGATATTGGCGAGGTTCACGCCGATATCGTAATTCTTGGTTCCCACGAAGGTCGCGCGAATATCGGCATCTTCGGCCAACAGGTCGGCGTCCCATGTCATCACCGGGATACCCGCCTCGACCGCCTGTTGCAGTGCCTTGGCCATCGCCGGTGCGTTGGACGGCGAGACCGCGATCCCGTCCACCCCGCGTGAAATCAGGTCCTGCACGATCTGGATCTGCTCCATCTCGGTGTGTTCGCCCGGTCCGATATATTCGCAGGTGACGTCATCGAGTTCTTCCTGCGCCGCATAGCACCCATCGCGCGCCAGGTCGAAGAAAGGGTTGTTCATCGCCTTCGGCACCAATGCGAAGGTGTAGCCGTCCTGCGCCGATGCCATGGCGGGCATCGCGAGCGCGGCCAGCGTTGTCAAGGTCATTAGCTTTTTCATCATTTACCTCCCAGTTTGATGATTTGGGTCCGCGGCACTTGGCCTGCGCACCCGGTTGGTGCGGGTTATTTGTTCCCGCGGTTGCGGATCTGTTCCAACAGCACAGCGAGTATGAGAAACAGACCAACAAAGAACTGCTGCCAAAGGGCGTCAATACCCGCCAGCAACAGTGAGTTTCGAATGAGTTCCATCAGCGCGGCCCCGATCGGCGCGCCGAGCGCATAGACCACGCCGCCCATCAGATTGGCGCCGCCAATCACCGACGCCGCGATGACGTTCAACTCGTAGGTCAGGCCCAATGCGTTGGTGACGGACCCGAACCAGCCGACCATGAGAAACGCGGCCAATCCCGCACAGAGCGAGCTGATCATGTAGACTGACACAACCACCCGTTCGACCGGTATGCCCGACAGCTTGGCCGCATGCGCATTGCCCCCGATGGCAATCACCCAACGCCCCCATCTGGAATACCGCCAGACCCACCAGAAGACAGCCGTCAGGACGATCAGCACCCATACGGGGTTAGGCACGCCAAGGACGCTTTCCCCGCCAATCCATTCGAACAGATCCTGGTTGGGGCCGAATTCATATATCATCTTGTTGTTGGAAACGACCATCGCCATTGACCGGGCCATCGCCAACATGCCGAGCGTGACCACGAACGGGGCTAATCGGACATAGGCAATCAATACGCCATTTATGAATCCGACGAGGGCCGCGGTGCCCATGCAGGCCAGGAACCCGAACAGGATGTTCCCGCCCGCCTGCATCACCAGCCCGGCCATGATGCCGGTCAAGCCCATCAGCGAGCCCACGGACAGGTCGATCCCTGCCGTACAGATCACCGCCGACATTCCAAGCGCCATGATACCCGAAGAATGCGAAGTTGCGGGTGGAATTGAACAGGTTGCGTTCCGACAGGAAGACGTCGGACACGAACGACATCACCACTCCGATGGCAAGGATGGCGATGAAGACCCAGAAGGGTTGCGTTCGGACGATGCTCAGAAAACCCGAATGTTCCTGCCGGGACGTGATCTCGTCGTCGATCTCGGCATGGGATTTCGGTGGCGTCTGTGCGGTTTCGCTATGTGCGTCTTGCGGTGTCTCGGTCATGCGTGTTCGATCGCCCCGATGATCAGGCCCGTGACTTCCTCCGGGCTGGTTTCACTGATACGTTTGTCGGCCACCTTCTTGCCCCGCCTGAGCACGGCAACACGGTCGCAGACATCGAAAACGTCGGGCATCCTGTGGGATACGAGGATCACCGCATGCCCGGTGTCTTTCAGCCGCTTTGATCAGCGCGAGAACCTCGGCCACCTGGCGGACCGAGATCGCTGCGGTCGGTTCGTCCATCAGCACGAGCTTGGGGTCCGACAACCGCGTCCGCGCGATGGCAACCGCCTGACGCTGACCGCCCGACATCTGTTTGACAAGATCACGGGGGCGGGTTTCGGATTTCAACTCTCCGAACAATTCCCCGGCACCCTTGTACATCGCCTTGTGATCAAGATAGCTGATCGGACCAAATTTCTTGCGGATTTCCCGTCCCAGGAAAACATTCGCCGCTGCCGTCAGGTTGTCGCATAACGCAAGGTCCTGGTAGACAATCTCGATTCCGTTCTCCCTGGCATCAATCGGCTGCTGAAACTGGACCGGCGTTCCGTTGATCAGGATTTCTCCCTGTGTGGGTGGGAAGTTTCCCGCGATGACTTTCATCAACGTGGACTTTCCGGCCCCGTTGTCACCCATCAGACCGACCGCCTCGCCCGCCGCGATGCTCAGATCCACCCCCTGAAGCGCGTGGATGGCACCGAAGCTTTTCGTGATTCCCCTGAGTTCAAGTAAACTCACAGATATTCCTCCTCCCCTGTTGGCCGTTGTTGTTCGCCAATCTGGTCTGCAATTTTTGTTGCAGAATGCTCTTCGTGTCAATTATTTTTGCGTGAAGCTTTGTCAGGCTCGCTGAGGAGATGTCATTTATAGACAGTTCTTCTTGTGCAAAAGTTTTCGGCGGGGTCGCTGGGCTTTGGTTATCACCGACTGGACGTCGACCGTGTGGCCGCGAATGGCGACCAGCTATGACCGATGCCCCAAGGTCTTCTTTTCAGCCATCGCCGTCGCGGTAACCATCATATAGTGGTTATGAGTCCTGAGCTAGCTTAGCGAAACAAGGGCGTCGCAAAGCCGCTCGGGATCGTATTTTTCAGGACGGTCAGGGTGTATCAAATCGACATGGGCGGAAGCGATGCCGTGTCTGTTCCGGACTTCCGTCACCGCAGCCTTGGAGACAACATTCCTGTCGCAGAGCACCAGATTGACGAGCTCGTTATTTGGCTGTGTCGTCTTCAGATCCGATTTGAGCGCCTGCAATAGCGCCTCCACCTGATCAGCCAATGACATATCCAGGCATTCCGGATCGTGGCCCAGGCTAGGCACGTAGACTTTCGGCACTGCCCGCGAGGCGATGGTTGATCCGACCCGGAGAGGCAAGAGATTGGCAATAACGCTGGAATAGAGGCTGCCGGGTGGGTAGCAGATCAGATCCGCACGTTCGATCAGCCGGCGGTTGCGTTTTGGCAACCGGACGCCCTCTGCGGGGATTTCCCGCGTGCCGTCTGACAGGAACAGACGCCGGACCGGGCTGTGGATAGGCGCGACCTCCTTGCCGGTCAGATGACGCTGTCCGATGACAATACTGCCATCCTCCAGTTCCGCGCCGATGTGCAGGTTCATGTCTACAACCGCGCGGACGGTTCCCAGCACCGCTACCATCTTGGACATCAGAAACAGAACCGGTTCCAGCGCCTGGTCATTGGCAAAATAGCCGCCGGCCAGGATCAGGTTGCCGATGCTGGCTCCGCGCAGGTCCAGATCGCCGGGCATTCGATCGGCGAAGCTGCGGAGCTGCGTCAGGATCAGGCTGCGCATGGGTTGCGACACGGACCGCATCAAAGGGTGGGTACCGTCGATGATCGAACGAAACTCCGCGATAAGCTCCTTCTTTGGCGCGTCTTTCGGCAAGCGATGCGTGAACAATGCGTAAATGTCCGGCTGGCCCAACTCCGTTTCATCGGCGAGCGCCATCAACCGGCTACGCACGTCTCCAACGGCCGGCATACCGAACGCGTCGCGCAGCACTGCCGATGATCCTCCGCTGTCAAACGGGGTAATGAGATGTGCGGAGTTGTGGGTGTATTCCTTGAGCCGCCGCGAAACACTGTTCAAAGCGCTGCCACCTGAGAAGAACAATAGCCGCGGTCCCAGATTGGGCGAAGCCTTTGCCCGGGCAATGCGCAAGGCGTCGGGAATTTCGGCGTTTCGTACGACCCGCGCATTTGTCATGGCGTTTCCTTCACACTGTGATGGTTTCGTCATAAAGCTGTTTTTAACCGCCTATATGGATTTTCCATGACGATTTCGACCGAGTTTATCTTCCCCATCCGCCCGACTGCGCGCGCGGTCATCTGGCGCGACGGAAAAATTCTGGCGCAGGTCAAGCAACGCGGTTGTGGCAAACCTTACCTGACGCTGCCCGGTGGCAAACAGGAACCGGGCGAGAGTCTGGCCGACTGCGTGGCACGAGAATGTGCCGAGGAAGTCGGTGCGCCGGTCGAGGTGGGAGCACTGCTGCATCTGGCAGAGGTCTTCAAACCGAAGGAAGACGGCATGCGGCATCAGGTCGAGGCCTTGTTTGCCTGCACGATTGCCAAGGACTATTCTCCCCGGTTGGGCCCGGAGCCGGATGCCTCGCAAATCGATACGATATGGGCTTGCCCTGTTAACGATGCCGCGTGGTTCCGCCCCGCATATGCACCTTCGCTTGCAGACGAAGCGGCGCCGCTTTACCTGGGGGTTCTGGATGGCTAAGCCGCCGCGCGTTGTGCGCGAAAACCTTCAGTTCCTGTGTGCGGAGATCGACGGCCAGCTTTCCGGGGCGCGTTCATATTTTCAGGATCCCGATGCGGGTCGTGCGCAAAAGGTGATCCTTCGCGCGGGCTATGGCGACAACCTGCGGGCGCGGGTTCAAAGCGCCAGCCAACGGGCGCTGTCCGCAAAGGGGGCGACGGAAACCTCGCGCCTGCTTCTTGAAAACATGGATATGGTCGCGCGCAATCTGGATCTGATCAGCCGCCTAGCACGCCGCAGCCTAATTCATGCCGAAAAGGTAAACCGCACGGCGCTGTTGCGTCCAAGCGTATATCCGAAGATCGTCAAAGGTGTGGCCACCTGCGTGGCGGACATCATGCCCGCGATCGCATCGAGTGACAGCAAGCTTGCGCTCGGCATCGGGCAAAGCAAGGCGCAGCTCGACGATTTCTATGACCAGATGTTCCGCACTTACACCCGTGACATGCAGAAGTCACACCACACTGCGGACTTGGCAAATGCGCTGCTGGCGGTGAATGAAATCAGGCGGATGGGCGACGCGCTGCAAAGCATCGGCGAGGCGATCCTGTCGGTCAATATCGGCCAGTCGGTGCGTTTCGAGCGTTACTTCACCCTACGCAGTATCTTGTCTGCCACTGACACGTCCGACGATGCGCCGGATCTCGAACCGCTTGCTGAAACCCGGTCCGGCAGCGCAATTTCTGCGGTTCAATCCAAGGATGAAAAGGGCGAGACGCTGAACGCGGTATTCAAGGACGGCACGCTTAAAAAGGTCCGCGAAGAGCGGGCAGGGGTGAAAAGCTGGAATTCAATCTATCCCGGTCTTGCGCCGAAGATCCTGTCCTATGAAAAGCGGGGGCAGTCTGCGGCTTTGCTGATCGAGCACCTACCGGGTCAGACCTTTGAGCAGATCCTGCTGAACGAAAGCGATGCGCGGTTGCAGGAGGCGCAGAAGGCGCTGTCGAAAACCCTGCGTGACATCTGGAAAAGCACCCGCACGGATGAGCCCGCCAAGATGGCGTCGATGGATCAACTGGCCGGCCGAATGAAGGAGGTGCGTCGCATTCATCCAGATTTCGATCCGGTTCCGGTGACTGTCGGCGCAGTTGAACTGCCGGATTTCGACAGTCTTGTGGTCGAGGCCGCCAAGCGCGAGAAAGCGCTTCCCGCGCCGTTCTCGGTACACATTCACGGTGATTTCAACCTTGATAACGTGATTTACGATCATCTCGGCCGTAAGATCCGGTTCATCGATCTCCATAGGTCGCGGTATATGGATTACGTGCAAGACGTGTCGGTGTTCATGGTGTCCAATTACCGATTGCAGATTCAGGACGGGCCGGTACGGGAACGCATAGCGCAGGTGGTGATGGATTTTCACGCCACCGCCACGAAATTCGCGCGTAGCCAGAAAGACCAGACCTTCGAGTATCGTCTCGCGCTGGGGCTGGCGCGCAGCTTTGCAACGTCGACACGCTTCACGCTGGAGCGGTCGCATGCGCGGCGGATGTTCGTGCGCTCGCGTTTCCTGCTGGAACGCGTTCTTGAATGCCCACAGGGCAGGGAAGGGCGGTTCAAATTGCCGATAAAGGAGTTGTTCAGTGACTGATCTGAAGATCGGTGTGGTCGGCATCCCCGGCAAGTGGTCGACCGAGGCGCTTGCCGACGCGGTCGAGACGAAGACCGGTTTTCGGCTGGTGATCGACATGGGCCGGGTGACGCTGGACCTGGCTACCGGGGGGCTGCACTATGACGGGCACGATCTGTCGACATTCGATGCGCTCATCGTCAAGAAGATTTCCGAGATCTACAGCCCCCATGTTCTGGATCGGCTGGAGATGCTGCGCATGGCCGAGGCGCGCGGCGTACGTATTTATAGTCGCCCCGAGGCGATCATCCGCCTGATCGACCGGCTGGCCTGCACGGTGTCGCTGGCCGCCGCCGACGTGCCGATGCCAGAAACACGTATCACCGAGGACCCATCTGCCGCGCTTCAGGCCGCGCGGGATTTCGGAACGGCGGTGTTCAAGCCGCTCTACTCCACGAAAGCGCGGGGGATGACGCTGATTTCAGGCGAGGATGACAAGGCAGGCGAGGATATCGCCGCCTTCGCCGCCGAACATCCGGTTATGTACATTCAGCGCAAGATTGACCTGTCCGGGCAGGATTTGGGTATGGTGTTTCTGGGCGGCGAATACCTTTGCACCTATGCCCGCGTGAAGCAGGGCGATACGTGGAATACCGCGATCCACAGCGGGGGGAAGTACGAAGGGTTCGATCCGGACCCCGAACAGATCGAGCTTGCCCGCCGTGCGCAAGCCCCCTTCGGACTGACCTTCACGACGGTCGATGTAGCGTTGACGGACGAAGGGCCTGTCGTTTTCGAAGTCTCCGCCTTCGGCGGGTTCCGGGGCGTGCGAGATGGATGCGGGCTGGACGCCCCGGACCTGCTGACATCCCATATTCTAAAGGATCTGGGCGCATGAGGGTGGCGGATGTTCTGAACCGGCTCGATTTTTCGCCGCTGGACGGGGTCGCACCGATCTTCCTGTCGGTTGGGCACCTGCGTCTGGCGCTGGTTTGTGGCGAGGTTCTTCGGACGGAACTGGCCGAGTATTTTGCCAGCGCTGCGGCTGGACCGGGACCGGTAGATGCGACGGTCGAGGTTCTGGAGGGCCAGGCCCTGGAACCGCAACCCGACTGGATCGACTGGGCGCGAGAGCCGGGTAAATCGGGGCGCAAGGACGCGTATCGTGATCTGACAGGCGGGCGACTTGTCCACAAGGTTCGCACCGGTGTTACTTTCCTTCAGTCGCCCGAGCGGCTGGTGGCGTTCGGCCCCTGTTCGCGGCATCCCAACCAGATCATCAACTTCGTAAACACGCAGTTTCTGAACATCTGTCAGCGCGAGGGGTGGCAGATTTGCCATGCCGCAGCGATCACCGATTGCAATAAATCACTGGCCATTGCGGGTCTGTCGGGGGGCGGAAAATCTACCGCCGTACTGCGCATGATGGATATCGACGGGTTGTCCTATGTCAGTAACGACCGTCTGCTGGTCAGGGCGGGCAGCCCACCCGCCGCGCTTGGTATCCCGAAGCTGCCCAGGATCAATCCCGGCACGATCCTGACCAATCCGCGACTGTCGCCGATGTTGGATGCGACGCGGCAGGTCGAATTGGGCGCGCTGCCGCAACAGAACCTATGGGCGCTGGAAGAAAAGCATGACCTGCATATCGACCAGGTCTATGGTGAGGGGCGTATCCAATGGTCGGCTCCGCTGACGCATTTCTGGATTCTGAACTGGCATCATGGGGGGAATGATCCGGTCCAGGTCACGCCATGCGATCTGTCTGATCGGCCCGACCTGCTGAGCGCCATCATGAAAAGCGCGGGACCGTTTTATCAGAACCCTGATGGAACCTTCCTGAAAGACAGCGATCCGCTTGATCCCAAGGCATATCTCGCGGCGCTTGATGGCGTGGCGGTTTACGAGGTGTCCGGGACGGTCGATTTCGACGCGCTATCCGCGAAGGGCAGGGACCTTTGGCTGGGCTGATTGGGCATCATATCGCGCTGATCCGGCACGGAGCCTACCACCAACGAAAGGATACGCCGAGTGCATTGCAACCCTTTCCCCTGACTGCGGAAGGGGAAGCGCAAGCCGCCGAGTGCGGGGCAGAGATTGAACGCATTCTGCAGGAGCAGGGTCTGACACTCGATCCGGTGCTTCATTCGTCCTGCCAGCTTCGCGCGTGGCAAACAGCCCTGATCGCCGGGGAGGTTTTGAAGCGCGCGGGTCATGACGTTCATGAAGTCCGGCAGACGCCGCGATTGTCTGAAAGGTCGCTGGGAAGCGCAGCCAACCTGACGGTGCGGGAAATCGAAGCTGTGCTGGACCAGGATCCGCGCTTCGAAGCCCCGCCAATGGGATGGAAATCGGACAGCGATTACTGCCTGCCGCTTCAGGGTGCGGAAAGCCTGATGATGGCGGGTGAACGAGTGCGCGGGTACTTGTCCGAGACCATGGTTGAGAAAGTGAGGGTACCACCTGGAACCGTCACGCTGTTCTTTGGGCATGGTGCCTCCTTCCGCCATGCCGCGCATCTGATGGGTGTCCTGAGCCGAGCGGAAATTGCGCAATACAGCATGTATCACGCGCGACCGTTACGTCTGTGTTACACTGGCGGCGATAAATGGGTTCGCTGCGGCGGGGCATGGAAACCGCGGCGGCGCGAAGAACCTGTTCTGGACTAAGGAAAGACCTTGAGCGACCTGAGCCAAGCAACTGCTGCCCGTTCGATAGAACTCCCTCCGATCTTCGATAATAGCGATCTCGTCCGGTCGGTTCCGCGCGAATGCGAGGTCTGGCCGCTGGCCTCGGAACACTCCGGCCCCGGATCGTTCGCGGCTTTGCGGGAAATAGAGAACGTATTATCTCATACCTATGCGGTTGGCCCGTGGCAGTGGCCTGACCGCCCGATTGTCTTTCTGTCGGACACGCATGCCGACTACATGGGGTTTCTGCGGTCCCTTGCGGCAGCGGGCGTTGTGCGCCGGGTGGGCAGCGGGCCGACAGATTTCCGACTGACCAGCTTCGGGGTCAACACGCGCATCATCGTCGGAGGAGATTGCCTGGACAAAGGTCCGAGCAATCTGGATATGCTCGATTCTCTGGCCGCTTTGATGCGGAGCGGTGCGGATGTCACTTTACTGGCGGGTAATCACGATCTTCGTATGCGGTTGATCGCCTTGTCGCTTGCGCAGGAGAAAACGCCGCTGACCGCGCATCTGTTCGCGCGGATGGGTCGTAAAGTATTTCCTCTGCTGCACGAAATCTGGATTCGGTTTGTTGGTCACGGTGGCATGGATCTTGGAAAGCTGACCGACGAGGAATGCCGCCAGCGGCTGCTTCCGGACGAAGACTGGTTCGTGCAGTTTCCAGTAGCCGCGAAGGGGCTGCTATCGGACGCCGCCATCCGGAAAGAAATGTTGAAGCTACGGAAAAAGCTCTCGACGATCGAGACGGATCTCGCGGAAGCAGAGTTGAACTTTCGCACTGCTTATGCAGCCGCAAGCCATTGCCAGCATTTGTTTTTCAGGTCAAACGGCGCGTATTCATGGTTCTTTGAGAAGATGGACGCAGTCGCGCGCGCCGGATCTCTTCTTTTCGTCCATGCCGGGATCGATGACGAGATGTGCGATCTGTTATCGAAGGGAGGCCTGACGGCGGTAAACCGGCGTTTTCGCGACGGGGCGCATCTGCATCCGCTTGCGTTCTATTTCGGGTCGGCCGCCAATTTGACGCGGACCAAGTATCGCACCACCGATAAGCAACTGACGGCCTCGGGTGCGCAGATGCTGCATGATCTTGGTGTCAAAATGATTGTTCAGGGCCATGTAAACAACAGCTCCGGGCAGCGTTTGCTGGTGAAAAAAGGAGTTCTGCACCTGGAAGGTGACATCACGCTTGATCGTACTTCTCGCAAAAGACAGGGGCTGCAGGGCGCGGGCGCGGGTGCAACATTGATTTTCCCAAGTGGGGATGTCATCGGACTAAGTGCGGATTACCCCAAAGCGAAGCACTTCAATCCGGACCACGCGCTGAAAGGGACCCAGATCCTATGAAAGCTGACGCCAAGTTCCGCCATAATTCCCTTCAGGATCGCAAGACGATCCGTACGCTGCTGAAGGCGGTTACTGCGGGCATAGGCAAAGGTGAATTGTCTCTCAAAGACGGCAATGGCGAGATCGTTCTGGAGCCGGACGGCCTGCTGAATCTTCGCATTCGCGCAGATCGCGTGGAGGGGAGTTGCAGGCTGGACCTACGGATCACTTGGAATGACGATCTGGCAGAGCCCGAAGCGAAGGCGCCGCCGAAAGTGGGTTAAGCCGAGATACCTGAGCCCGTTCGTTGCGCGTTGGAGCATTGTTTGACGGCCACTAGTCATGCGTGGCGAGCGCACGATGTCTGTGTGACACCCGCCGCGGCAAGGACCTACTGGCCGAGAACTAGTTCTTCGAGAGACTTCGTCGAAGCAGGAGTGCGGGAGTGCCCGACCAGTCTCGTAGTTCAAGGTTAAGGCACGAAAGACGGGACACGCCATCACCTAGCTTACCGTGCCGGCCGGCATATCCGTCCGCGTCCTGCAGATGTATCCGGTTGAGCCATTCAGCAGCAGCATTCACCGATCAGCCACTGACCTTTCATCTGGTCGCGCCCGAAGTCCGGTTGGTGTTGCGGACGCGCTTACACTGAAAAGTCTTTCAGTGCTTTTCCCGCACTCAGCTCTTTGGTAAGCCAAACGGGCTTCCGGCCACGCCCGGCCCAGGTCAACGATGGATCTTCAGGGTGGCGATACTTCACTTCTGCGGTTCCTTTTGCCGGAGCTGCCATCAGCTTCTTAACGACGTCATCCCATGAAACACCGAGAATCTTGGCTTTATCCTTGGCCGCTTCGATAACAGCATCTAGATCACGGTTTTTGGCTTCTAGCATCGCTTTTTGCGCGTTTTTCTGCAGCTCTTCCAGCTCAGCATAGGAAAGCTTGTTAAGATCAATCTTTGTCATCGTGTTCCTCAATTCAATACATCCAAATACTGCATATCAAGAATGAACCTCTATAGAAAATCATTCCTATTACGCAATGGAAAATATCATGGAATCTCTGAAAGCATAATTGAAAAGATGATTTTTTCCTGATTGCTTTTTCCAACGCCTAGCGCAGACGATTGACGATCGAAGTTGTCCACACTAGGCCGTTGTTAAAATGGTAAAGGAAATTGAAGCCTTGGAATATCCGACAGCCGCAAGCAACCACCGCAGCGGGATGGTTGCCATGTGTGCCGCGATGGCGATGCTACCCGTTGGCGATGCGCTTTCCAAACTGCTCACGGATGTCGCGACGCCTTTTGACGTAACCGTATGGCGCACCGTTGCGCAGGCGCTGTTTTTCATTCCCGTTGCTGTTATTTTGCGTCGGCAACTTTCAGGATCTATGCTGTCTTGGCCCGCATTGGCATCTGGCGCTTTGGTCGTGACCACATTGTTCTGCCTGATTTCGGCATTCCAGAAGATGCCTATAGCTACCGCCATTGCGATCTTTTTTATTGAGCCACTTCTGCTGACCATTCTGTCCGGGCCGCTATTGGGAGAACGTGTGGGACCGCGTCGTTATATGGCGGTTGCAATCGGGCTCGTTGGTGCGTTGATCGTAATCCGCCCCAACTTCGCGGTATTTGGTCCGGTCGCTTTGTTTCCTGCGCTCGCAGCATTGGCGTATGCGTTGAACATGATTGTCGTGCGCAAAGCGACCCGAACGAGATCCGCTGTATCCTTCCAGCTTGGCGCGACGTTTTGTGCAGCGACCCTGCTTCTCGTCATTCAGGGCGCGGTCATCGCGTCAGGCCATGATCACACACCCGTTGCGTCCATTCCAAGCTGGGCCGTATGGGCCGTTCTGGGTGCCGGCGCGCTGGCTGCGATCACCTTTCTGACCCTGACCTATGCCTTCAGCAAAGCAGAAGCCAGCCTTCTGGCACCGCTGCAATATCTTGAGATCGTGGGCGCAACGGTTGTCGGGTTTCTGGTCTTTGGTGATTTTCCGGATGCCGTAACTTGGCTTGGCACTGCCATCATTCTGGTGTCGGGCATTTATGTCTTCCATCGTGAACGCGCCATAAGCAACGTCTGAAGGCCAGATAAAGCGGTGGTGGTCCTGTCATTTGCGCCACATCGTCAGGGGGGCGTCCGGGTGGTTGATTTCCTGCTATGCGCTGTGGCCAAAGCTGGTTTGCATAACTGTGCGTTGTTCTGCGGTGCGGCGAATGGCAGATAAGGGACAACGGCGCAGCGATGCGCCACATCGTTTCCTAAGGCTCTCCTCCTCCCTGAGCCTTGGAAATACGCGGCGGCCCCTTCCTCCTCCCTGGGGTCGCCGCCTTTATTTTCCAGGCAGCTGAACCCTTCGAGAAACGCTCCCTTTCGGGTGCGCGTTCTGTGCGGCTACCGGATCAACCCTTCGGCACCGCTGGCAAAAGACAGGATCAGGATCAGCGTCAGCAGCACCGCGATGGTGCCCGATACCAGGCCGAGGATGACGACCAGCCCGTCGCGCTCGATCAGCCCGACGCCCACGATGAACAGCGAAATCGCCGGGAACCAGCCGCTCAGCGGCACGGGCAGGAACAGCGCGACGCTGATGATGAACAGCATGATGCCGAGGGGTTGTTCCAGCCTGGCCGAGAACATGCGACCGTAACGGGGCGACAGGATGCGTTCCAGCCGGCGGGTGATGGGACGCAGGCGCAGCAGCGTGCGGCGCAGGGTGTCATGCTTGATCCGGATCCGCGCCAAACGGCCGGGCAGGCGCACATAGTGAAATCCCAGCGCCATCTGGATGGTGGCCAGCAGCGCGGGCAGCCCGGTGATCAGCGAAGACCCGGGCGGCAGGGGCAGCAGCGTCAGCAGCGAGAACAGAACGATCGCCCAGCCGAAGGACCGCTCCCCCAATGCCGCAAGCAGATTGCCCACGGTCAGGGTGCCGGTCCCGTTCAGGTCCGCGGCAATACGGATGATCGGCATCGAAAGCGAAGGCCGCCTTCCGGGGGGCTGCCGATCTGTCATTGAAAACTCCGTTTTGAGCATCGCATATCACGCCTGACGGGGCGCATTTCAATGCGTCCTGGCCGAAAGATGCCGCTTTTGCCGGTTTATACGCATCTTGTCGAGGCGTCGAGGCGGCCCAAACACCTTGAACCCCGCACCCAAACGACTACCTTGCCTGAAAGAGAGGACGACCTCCCCCGATGCGGGATCGATGTTCGGGACGACCCGAGAGACATTGGGGATTGCCATGCGCAAGACAAAAGACCGGATCCGTCACGCCATTTCTTTCGAGATCATCGGATTGCTGATCGTCACGCCGATGGGGGCCTGGATCTTCGGGACCCCCATGCACGAGATAGGCGTGGTCGCCGTGGTCAGCGCGACGATCGCGACGGCATGGAACTACATCTACAATCTGGGCTTCGACCACGCGATGTTGCGGCTGCGCGGAGATGTGCGCAAGACACCCGCCATCCGGGTCGGCCACGCGCTGGTCTTCGAGATCGGCCTGCTTCTGGTGCTGCTGCCCTTCATCGCCTGGTATCTGCAGATCCCGCTGATCGAAGCGCTTCTGATGGATGCGTCCTTCGCGTTCTTCTACCTGATCTACGCCTTCGTCTTTAACTGGGCCTATGACGTGCTGTTCCCGATCCCACAGGCAGGCGCGGCCAACTGATCGCAAGGGGCGGGCCGCAGACCCGCCCGTCCGACATCACACCACCCGATGCGCACCAACAAGCGCCCGCATACGCCCCGGCGCAACAAGCTCGATCCAGTAACCGTCAGGGTCTTCGAAAAACACGATGTCTTTCATCCCGCCTTCGCCCAGCCGCTTGCGGAAGGTCACGCCATTTGCGTCGAGATGCGCGCAAGCGGCCTCGATGTCAGGCACGCTGAGGCAGATATGGCCGTAGCCTTTGGGCTCTTCATTCCCGCTCGAGGTCCTGAAGCCGGGATCATTCTCGCTGCCCCAGTTATGGACCAATTCCAACAAGCCGGGGCGCGAAAAGACCTCTTCGACCGTTACATCTGCTGGTGGCTCATTCGCCGCAGCATCGAGGAAATACAACGAAAACTTGGCTTCCTCGAAATCAAACCGCGCGATCAGCTTCATGCCAATCACATCGCGATAGAATTCCAGCGAGCGTTCCGGATCTTTGACCCGTATCATGGTATGCGTCAGGCCGAATTGAGGCGTGGTGGTCACGGTCAGTCTCCGTTGAATGGAATGTGCAGCCCGTGCATGTCGCAGAAAGTCGGGATTGTCAGCCCGTTTCGCCGGTCAGCGCCCGAGCAATTTCGACCTGACGCTCGGCCGGGATGGATTTCTTAAACCGGAACTTCTGAACCGGGGCGCGCATACGGGCTGCTTCGAAATCACCCAGCGCTGCCTGGGGGTTGGCTTTCAGGTGCCATGCCATCCATTGTGCCGCCAAAGGCTCCAGCTTCGGGGTCTGCGCCCACGCCTCGCCAAAGTCAGGATCGGCTTCCGTTAGATAGCCGAACAGATACTGAAACCAGAAGTAAGGAAAGACATGTCGCCAGCGACGGGGTCCGTGTGGTCGCACATAGTTGTTCGGATCGGCTGGAGGATCGAGCAACCCCAGCCTCCGACAGTTTCAACTGACGGACCGGAACACGGCCTGTGTCCAAACCGCTCCACGCCACGTCGATCAGCGTTTTCCTCTCGGGCGTCCAGTAGTCCGCCGCAGCGGCGCAAAAGCGGGACAGGATCGCATGGCCCGGTGTGGAGGCTAGAAACCAGTTTTCCATCGCCCGCCCTTCTTGCCAGCCACCAACGGCGCTGAAGCCAAAGGCGTTCATATCACCGAACCAATCATCAAGCGGTTGGATGGGAACAAGGCTCGCATCGGCCCAAATACCGCCTTCGCTGTTGAGCAGTGACGCGCGGAATATGTCGGCAGCGGCCTGGGGTGGAAGATGCGCGACCGGCACCGGAAAACGGGCAAGCTGCCTTTCCACGCTGGACGCATCATGCAGCACGACGTCGTGGTTCGGGTTCAGCTTGCCCCATCCTTCGGCGCAGACCCTGGCTAGGTCCGGCGCATTTTGCCAACCTTGCAACCAGAGCATGTGAATGCGACGCGGGATGTTCATGTGCCCGTCTTTGCCAACATGGTCGCATGTTTGGGGTTCCAGCCAGACCTGCGACGCAGGCCCAACCTCTCCTGAAGCGGGCACCAGTCGCGCGATCGTTTGACTTCAATCGGAGGCATTTTCAACAAGTCTATCTGCTCACGTACAGCGGCAGGCATCTGCGCGAACAACTCCTGATAGCGATCGCGGTAGACTTGCGGGCAACGACGATCACGCGAATCCCATGGATAGATGCGACCAGCAAAATGCGCGATGGCGGGCTGCATATTCGTATAGATCCAGCTCGTGCCCTTGGTAAAGTTCCAACGCGGGTGCAGCCGATGGTAGGCCTGACCGAAAACAAGGTTCATAACATCCTGATCCGGCAAACTCAGAACAGGGCCGTCGGGACTGAGCAGTTTCATTATCCGCGCCGTGATTTTCTCGCGTAGCCAGAAATCAGCATTGATAACACAAACGCCATTGTTGAAATAGCTGGGGGGCGTCGCGATGGGATTGTCAGTATAGACCCTGCGCGATGCACCCGCGCCAGATTCCACTGCCGCCAGTGTTTGGGGTTTGATTGCGGCCAACTCCGCAAGATCGCCGTGGATCAGAGTGTCACCGTCCAGATAGATCAGTGTCTCAAATTCCGTCAGCAGATCGGGTGCCGCCAGACGTCCATACGCTGCCGGGGAGATGCTTTCGCGCGGCGTGGCAAGACGAGACAAATCTATCGAACCGGCCGACAGATCGAGCGGGCGCGTTTGAGCATCCAGTCCCCGGTCCCGCAAAAAGTCGTTCGCCGCATGCGCGACATCGGCCGAGACATCCACAAGCAACAACACGACCGGAACTTTCCTTCCGAGCCTTTCTGCCGCACTCGCCGCAGAGGCCAATGACAGCGGAAGGTACCTTGAGTCGGCTACATAGAAAACGGCCGTGGATCCGAGTGCTTCGTACGACTGCAGCCTTAAAGTCTCTATGGCGCCTGGATCCATCACGTTGCTCCGATGCTGGTGCAGCCAGCGGCGGCTGTCAAAGACGGTCTAAACAAAAGGTATGCCAATGACAAAGGGGACCGCGCAATCGTTGCGCGCGGTGTCCTGGTCTCAAAGTACGTTCTGTCTGTTGGTTTTGGCTCGCGCTGGTATTCGCCTGATTTTTCTATCGAACCGGCGCTACGCCATCAGGGCGTTTCCATCCTCTCGAGAAATGCCAGAACCACCGACGCCGAATTGGTAGCGGCAAGATCAAAAAACGTTGTCATCTCGTTTTCACCCGGCCCGCCGCCGGCGAGATCGGAAAGTGATCGGAAGGCGATGAACGGTACTTCATTGGCATACGCGACATGGGCAACTGCAGCACTTTCCATATCGAGAACTTTGGCCTCGAAGGTGTCCGAGACGTAATTGCGGAAGTCGGCATTGTCCACGAAGGAGGCGCCTGACACGCCGTTGCCACCGACCTCGACTTTCGGGGCTGCTGTCAGACAGGAATTATCCGGGTTGCAATCCTCAAGAGACAGGGTTCCGGCGACTTCTTGAGCGGCGGCGAGAAGGGCAGGGTCGGTTTCGAACCAGAACTTTGGCTCCGGTTCTCCGCCGCGAGCACTTGTGACGTCCACTGTCTGCGGAAACATCATGCCGTAGTTTGGAAACTCCGTCGTCATCCATGGCGGAACAGCAAAGCCCTCGGCCGTCTCACGCGCCATGATCGTTTCCAGATACTGTCCCCACTGCGCTGGCACCACCACATCGCCGATGTTCAGGGAAGAATCCACGCCGCCGGCGATGCCGGAGAACACGATTGCGCCAATATCGAAGTGGTCTAGAGCAACCTGTGTGGTCATTGCAGCATTGACCATGGAAATGCCCGACAAGAACAACACCACGTCCTTGCCACCAAGCGTGCCTGTGATGAAATGGTTGCCGTTGATTACCGTTTCTTCGGCGTTCGCAAGCTCGTCCTGCAGCGCTATCCATTCAGGCGCGAAAGCGGACATCACGGCCACCTTTGATCCTTCGGCGCAAGCGGGCAGGGCGGTCGCGCAAATCACTGCGCTGGTTGTGAGCTGTCTCAGCATTGGGTTACCTCTCGTAGCAGTCTGATCATAACGTCGCTGAATTGCGCAAGAAAAGGGAAGGGGCGGCCTCACCCTTTAGGAGACATGCTCCACCATAGTGGGATGTTGATCACATTTTGCGCAAACCACCGAGTATCTGGCACGAAATCGGTCAGGCGAATTCTAGCTTTGGCATCGCAGGTAGTAGCGATGATCACATTATGGCATGGTGTAGATCTCAGCAAAATCACTTAACCAACGGTAGCCGCTAGTATCCTACCCGCTCTGTATTCAGACATGGGCGAGACAGCTAGGCTCGCGTGTATCTTACAAGTACACCGGCATGTCGCGCTACCGCCTCGATAGGTGCAGGAAGCGCCGCGTCTGTTATCAGGATGTCGACGTCGCTAAGCGAGCCGAGACGCACCAGACCGCTCTGACCGAATTTGCTGCTGTCGGCTGCCAACATCACTTGACGAGACTGGCCTATCGCAGCGCGGACGGCTTCGACCTCGCCATGGTCGTCATCACCCAGATCTCCGTCCTCATCGATGGAGGACACCGACAGTATCGCAAGGTCGAACTTGAAGCCTGTAATGAAAGCCGTGACCTTGTCCTGAAACACGCCACCATCCACCTGGCGGACAAAACCACCCGGGACGGCCACGGTGAAGTCGGTCATCTCGCTGAGATATGCCGCGATCCGTATGCTGTAGGTTACAATCCGAAGGCCGCGCTTGTGTGTGATCGTGCGGGCGATGGCTTCGCAGGTGGTGCCAGTGTCCAGAAAGATTGAACTGTCGTCGGCGATCTGTTCGGCGACACAGGCCGCGATGCGGTCCTTGGCAAGAGCGTTGCGAACCCGCCGACCGCGAAGTTCTTCGGCCTCGACCGAATGGCCGATCATCGCGCCGCCATGGATACGCCTGATGCGGCCTTCCTTCTCCAGTTCTGTCACATCCCGGCGCGCGGTTTGTGTCGTGACGTTGAAATGCCGCGCGATGGCGTCCAGCGACAGGTACTGCTGCGTGGCCAGATGCTTGACCAGCAGGGACTTCCGTACGGTTTTCTTGTCGCCGCTCATCCGGCCCCAGTCATTGCCGTCAATCTTGTTCAGGATATGTCCTAACTTGCCCAAGGTGTCACGGTTGAAAAGTGAAGGGGCCACGCGAGATGGCCCCTGAACCTCTGAATTGCTCGCAGGATTAGCTACGGCGACGCAGCCGCCGGGTCAGACCAAGACCTGTCAGACCACCCAGAAGCAACAGCGCGGGCGCCGGAAGCGGCACTGCGGAGGGCGCGGCGGCGAAAAAGCCGATGTCGTTACCATCTCCGCCTGCATAGGAGAAATACAGGTTGGCGCTGATCGTGGAAATCAGATCCCCTTCGCCCAGCCCCGCGAATTGCCCGAACAGGTCCCCTTCCAGATTGATCAGCGAGTAGAACAGACCGTCCTCGAAAGACAGATCTGCGAAGTGATCCGTCTCGAACAATGTATCGTTCAGGTGCAGATCACCAGCTACCGTGAGCGTTTCGAACATTGCAAGGGGATCGTCGCTCAGACCGCCTTCGAAGATCGCGTCCGTATCCATTGACAGATTGCCATAGACCGTACCGCCGCCTGACAGGATGGCGGAGTCCGCGACGAAGACGTCGCTTTGCACACTGCCCGCAAGATCAAGCTTGCCTTCCAGCACCTCGGTGCCGCCCCGATAGGAATTGTCGGCGTCCAGAACGAGCGTGCCCGCACCTGTCTTTTTCAGCGCTCCGTCGCCGGAAATTTCGCGGGCGGCGGTTACAGTATGGTCGACTTCCTTCACGCTGACAGTGCCGCCGGTGTCTTCGAGCGACACTTCGCGATTCAGCGTGTCCATTTCCGTCCCATCGATGCGCAGTGTGCCATCCGACAGACGCAGCTTGGCTGTGCTGCCGCCAAGGGCCGCGTCCTCGTCAACAATGACCGTGCCGCCATCCGTGACCAGCGTTTCTGTAATGAAGCTGTGATCGTCGATGCAGTAGTCGTTTATGGCGGTCTGAAAGCGCGCGTCACTACTGCCACAATCCAGAAGTGTTTGCTTTTCCTCCGTGGTCAGCCCCATCAATGTGGGGTTGCCGTATTCGTCGGAGACCTGACCAAGATAGACATCCGTTCGCATGTTGTTGCGGGTCAGGTGATAGACACCGCCATCCGCCTCGAACGTGTTCGCGCCCTCGCCCCAGACAAGACGGGTTTGCTCATTGCCTTCCGTATCGTCGAAATATTCCAGCTTGGGGCCGACCCAGGCGAGATCATGCGCGACCAATTCGTGATCCGAAAATGCTTTGCCGCTTTCGGTGACGTCGGTCTGATCCAGAACTCCGGTGTAGGGATCATCGGCAGCATCGACGACCTGCCACCATTTCCCGAAGGGGCGCGAGGCCATCATGTGGTCGATCTTCACGCGATCCCAGCTTGGCCAGACATTGGTGTGGTCTTCTTCGACCGAGGTCCATGTCGTGCTGCCATCGCCCAGTTCGTGCGGGGCGAACTTTTCGCGCGAGGTTTCGGTCTGAAGCATGATGAAGTCCCGCTTCATCATGTTCATCGTCACGGGCGTATTGTGTTCGACCGGGTGCATCTCGTCGGCGAACAGGCTGTCAGGGATATCATTGAGCGACAGGCTCTGGCCGCGATGGTCGGCGATGAAGCTGTTCATAGCGTCTTTGTCGACGGCGTATTCGTCCAGAAGCGTGGCATAGAAGCTGTTATTGGATCGAAGATAATTCTGTAAGATCAGCTTTTGCTGGCTCGCGCGGTGCATCCCTCGTTCTGAGACGTCACCGGCGTTGTAGTCGCCCGACAGGATGACCGAACGGTTGGTTGAGGACGACCAATCGAGGATACCTTCCATTTCGCGTAGGCGGGTTGTAGACGGATCGCGGTAGTCGAGGTGGAGTGACCCGAAGATCGTCTCTGGCGTACCGCCGGCACCTGTCGTGGACTGATACGCGATGTCGTCACCGCTGTAAGTGCGTCCCATCGTACCTTCCACGCGGCTGAGCACACCGTTGTCGCCCTGCTTGATATAGGTGTATTCACCCAAACCTGCGTCGCGCAGACGCTGCTGCAGACCGGTCAAGTAGGCTTCGCTTCCCAGTTCCTGGAAGTTGATGATGTCGTAGCCGCCTTCGACGAAAAGTGGTGCGATCGCGTCGAGGTTGTTCCGAAACTGGTCGCCCCAGGTGTTGAAGGTCATGATGCGAAGCGACTCCTGGTTGTCCTCCGCAAAGACCGGGCCCGACAGAAGGCTTATCGCTGCAACGCTGCCGAAGAGCATTGACCGACGCAGTTGCCGCGCGGAAACAGCGCGATAGAACGAGGTGAGGCTGTGAGAAAACATGATACCCTGCTTACTTTGGCGACGTGAGTGGCAAATGAGGCCGTATAGAATGGCAGGGCTGTCATAGAGGCAGCAAATGACCGATATGTGACATTTGTCGAGAAATTAACATTTTGTTGGACTTCTTGCGATCATCGGGCCTTTGATGATTTTCGCTCGCATGTATCTTGCCTGCCCCTGTTAAGCAGTAAGGGGCATGTGCGAAGATCGTCGGTCCACGACGCGAACACAGTTAAGGCTTGCAGCAATCAGCCCAGCGTGGACGCTCGACAGGGGCCGAGGACGGCCCCACCAAAAACCCGGTGTATTGTTCAGAACGCCACTTTCAAACGCGCGCCCAGGATCAGTGCCGGGTCGAAATCCTGCCGTTCCAAATTGTCACCATGCTTGTCTTCCACGGCAATCTGCCCATCGAGTTCCGCACCGGCGAAGCCCGACAATGTCAGTCCGGCCCCATTGTCGTACTGCGCGCGCGCCACCACTGCGGTCAGTTCGTCTCGCCCGACCCGGTCGTCATCGGCGAGACGGAATTTGAAATCTTCACGCCGTATGGTCAGCCCGAGCGTCAGCTGGTCCGAAGCATCGAAATTGACGCCTATACCGGGGCCGCGTGTTGCGCCGAAAGCCGATCCATTGCCGACGCTGAGCCGGTCGGTGATCTGCCAGTCGATAAGAACAATGGGGAACAGATCCGCACCTTGATCGGAACCGAGCGACGTATAGGCGCCCACGCCGGGACCGAAGCTGAATCGGTCAGTGACCTGCCAACTCAGCCCGACCAACGCGCCACCCGTCAGGCCGTCATTGAACGACACGCCATCTTCCCCGGCGAAACGAAGCGTCGGAACGAAAAGAAGGCTTGTGGTCTCACCAAGCGCTTGGCGGACAGGCAGAGACAGTTGAAACTCGTGGATGTCTTCCCAGGGCGATCGGCCACCTGAGAAGTCATAATGCGATACCCCGAAAGATGCAGAGACGCCTGCGAAGAACCCCGCGCGTGCTGAAAGCATGGTCTCGCCACCAACGATGGTACGGGAGGCCTGGAATCTGCCCCCTTCCTCCAGATCGCGTTCTCCGCGATAGATTATTTCTCCTTCGATCGCCGGGCCGGTTTGGGCGGGGCCATCCTGAGCATCTGCCATGTTGGACTGGAGCGAAATGGCGCAGGCGAGCGCGGCGGTCAGAAGTTTCGCTGTGCGGGACAATCGGATTTCCTTACCGGTTTGGGTTCGGTGTTGCATGCAGCTTTGCCAAATCACGTGAGGCGTTTCCAGCCCTTCCGTCGCAACCTGTTCATACCGCGCTCATCTTCAGCATGATCGCCACGCCCGCCCATGCGGCGACGGCTGTCAGTGCGGTTCCCCATGCCGTGTCGAGGATGACCTGCTGCCACGTCCAGTCACCTAGCGTCGCGAAGTTGGTGAACTCATAGGTTGCATAGGACATCAGGCCGATCAACGCGCCGCCGATGAGGGCCTGGGTCGGTGCGCCCGACCGCAAAGCTGGGATAGAAACGAAATGGAGGACACCCATGATATATCCTAGATAGAACAGTATTGCCGGAGCCCAGCGTATATTTTCCGCCATGATATGACCGATATGTCGTTGGAATACCGGCTTGATCAAAAAGTTGAGCCCGATGCCATCCAACGCCAGGAAGATAACTGCCGTGATGATGTAAAGCGTCAGGATTTGCATGGCGGCCTCCTCAGGCAGGTGTCGGGGAAGGTTTGCGGGTGGGCAAGATTGACGAGGGGTTGATCAAGACAAACGCGACTGCGATCAGCTTCAACAGGCAGGGGAGGGCTGCGTAGAAGAAAGCCAGTGTGTTCAACCCGAGCGGGTCGTTTGGTCCTTGGGGTTCGAAACCGGCCAATTCCAACGCGGGCAGTGCGGCACTTGCTGCCAAGGCCAACGCCAATTTGTTGACCAAAGACCATAGGCCAAAACCGAAGCCCGTTGGCAGGCGCAGCGCGGACAGGGTGGATGAAAACAGTGCGGGCAACAGTACCAGATCCGCGCCCAATCCGATGCCAGAAACAACGCATATCAGGGCGAAAGCAAGGGTGTCGCCAGTTCCCAGGCGAAAGGCCCAACCGAAGGCAGCGATTGACAGAAGCATCCCGGCCAAAAGGACACTGCGCAGACTGTAGCCTGCGGTCAGCCGCGACCAAACTGGTGCGGACGTGCCTGCGGCCAAGAAAAAGAGGGCCAGAAACGGTCCGGCGAGTTCGGGTCTACCCAAGCGCTGTTCCACGAAAAACAGAAACAGGGTCGAGGTTAGGGCCACCGGCAGGGTGTTGATCATGGCGAGTGCCAGAAGGAGGATCGTTTCACGCCGAAAGACTCCTTGCCAACTTCCGACAGATGTTGGTTGTGGTGCGGCTGACCAGAACCGTATCGTCACCACCCCGACGGTCGCGCCCGTCACGGCGACGAGCCATCCGAAGGCCCGATACGTGTCAGAGACGTTCGCCAGTTGAAGTAAACCGGGTGCAGCGGCGGCGATGACGATGCCGATCAACGTGCCCGCCTCGCGCGTGCCAGCAAGGCGATAATGTCCCTGTGTGCCCTCCCGTGCGCCCCACGCGACGCCCTGAGCGTAGAACGCAATGTTCAACAGGCTGAATGCCGAGAACAGCAGGATCAGCCAGACGGACAACCAAACGGCTTTGAAGGTCGGGAAAGGCAGGGAAAATACCGCGAGAAAGCTCATGGCAAGTGCGAGGCTTGCGCCTACCCCAAACAACGTCCTGTGGCCCTTGTACTTGTCTATTGCCCATCCAAACGTGGCGTCTTGTGCGAAATCCACAATCCGCACGGCCAGCAAAATTACCCCGACCATTGACAGGGACAAACCCAGATCACGCGTCGCATATTGAGGCAGGTGGACGTAAAGTGGCAGACCGGCGAAGGCCAATAGACCGGCGATCAGACCCGCGTCGAGACGGGCGCGAGCGAATACAGCGGTCACCGCGAGACCTCATGCGCTGGCGGGGCAGGACGTCTGCGGTAACTTACGCCTTTCAACTTCAGTCGTATGGCTTGCCAGTAGATCAGTGCCAGGACGCGAATGGCTCCGGCTGGGCGACGCAGGGCGGACCCGAGCAGTGCGCGGTTGGTCAGGGGCTTGCGCGTGCCTTGGAGCGTCGCAATCACGCCGTTCTGCCCGTCGCGCAACAGTATGTGTATCGATACCGATCTTGCCGTTACGTCGAAACTGAACCGGTAATCGCCGGACACATCCTGGAACGGAGATACGTGAAAGATCTTGCGCGCCTTCATCTGGTCACCACGATAAATCGGTCCAAAGTCGTCCTTCGCGCAAAGATAGCTGTGGCGGTCGCCGAAAGTATTATTCACTTCGGCGATCACGGCGCGAAGCTCGTTATCCACCGACGCCAGCCAGAAACTGACGGGGCAGAACCAGAAGCCCAGACATCGCGGCTGAGTGAGCAATTCGACCTTACAATCGCAGCTGCCGGAAAATCCCGCTTCATCAAGAACCTGACGCGCCCAGGCTGCGCCGCTGCCGTTTCCGCGTTCTCCACCATTATCCCGATCATAAAGTGAAAACAGCGAAGGCCGGTTTCGTCCAAGCAGCATCTTGGGGCGTAACTCCTCTGGGGTGACCAGAAGGTAGTCCACGCCATAGCGAAAGCTGTTTCGGGTGTGACCCAGCCTCCGATGATAGGTTGATCCTTTGACAAGCTGTGCTGTCATGCAGGCACCCTTAGCAATGCCTGCGCGGCCGCCAAGCCGCTGGCGAAGCCGTCCTCGTGAAAGCCGTTCCCAAGCCAGGCACCTGCGAACCAGCTTCGATTAAGACCTTGAATCGTCGGAACCTCGCGTTGAGCCTTGATGGCTGCGTGATCGAACATCGGATGGCGGAAGGTATGTTCGTCGTAGATGCATTCCTCCCGGACAGGGTCCAGCGGATTGAGCGTAACGAACAGCGGGTCGTCCAGCGGAATGTTCTGAAGCCGGTTCATCCAGTAGGTGACGCTGATGCCGGCCTGTTCTTCGGCCAGCCGCGCGCGATATACCCATGACGACCAGCATTTACGACGCTTGGGCATATGAACGGGGTCACGATGCAATACCATCCTGTTGTCTTGATAGCGTACGGCACCGAGCAGCCTTTGTTCGTCCGCGGTCGGGTTTTGCAGGATTTCCAGCGTCTGGTCAGGATGTCCTGCAAAGATGATCTGGTCAAACCGTTCGGCGGGGGCATCAATCGGCTTAACTTCGACATGGGCGGGAGTGCGTTCCACGTTGGCGACAGTGCAATTCGTTCGGATATCGACGCCTTTTGCAGTCAAATGGCGTTCAAGCCTTTCGACATAAGACCGGCTGCCGCCTGAGACCGTCCACCACTGTCGATGACCGCGATTTGTCAGCAGATGATGGTTCTTGAAGAACCGGATCAAGGCAGCGGCAGGAAAGTCGAGGATTTGCTGCGCTGGCGTCGACCAGATGGCACCGCAAAGCGGGGTCAGGTAATAGTCACGGAACCAGCGACCCAAGCGCAGATCGGAGACGTATTCGCCAATTGTCAGGCTGTCATTGGCCTGCAGCTGGTTGGCGTGTGCGTTGAACTTAAGAATGTCTCCGATCATCCCGTAGAAGAATGGCCGCAGAAGATTGCGCCGCTGACCGGTCAGGGTACTCAGGGTTTGCAAACCGTATTCGATCTTACCGTTATTGATGCTCGCGGCGAAGCTCATGTCGCTCGTCTCCACGGGTACATCCAGCCGGTCAAACATCCCCGTCAGATGCGGGTAGTTCACGTAGTTGAACACGATGAAGCCCGTGTCGACGGGCTGGTCGGCATGTCGCCCTGCGATCACTGTACGCGCATGCCCCCCGAGTTTCGGCGCGGCCTCCATCAGCGTAACGTGGTGTTGCTCGGCAAGATGGTAAGCGGCTGCGAGGCCTGAAACACCGCCTCCAACGACGGCAACACGTCGGGGTCCGGCAGGTTGATCGAACGACATTCTGTTCCTCGTAACTTTTGATCCCTCTGGCTTTTCTACGGTCTGGTCTGCTGTTCGGATCATCTGGTGATCCGAAAAAGCTTGTTGCACGTAACAAAGCTATGATGAACTGTGGGACACATAGAACGCCGTCTAACGACATGGCAATTGCGGGGTCGGCCAGCGGTCTTCGCGATATGAGGATCAGGAGAAAACGCCCTTTGCCAGCGCAGCGCAGTCGAAAGATATCGCACCACACGGCGCTGATGATCGCTATACGTGATCGACGGGACAAGGCGGCCTTTGCCGAACTGTTTGACCATTTTGCGCCGCGTCTGAAGTCGGTGTTGGTGCGTAACGGCGCCAGCGATACCGAAGCCGAGGACATCATTCAGGATGCGATGCTGACGCTTTGGCAGAAAGCACATTTGTTCGATGCGCGCCGGGCGCAGGTGTCGACGTGGATTTATCAGATCGCGCGAAACCGTCAGATTGATCGCCTTCGCAAAACCACCCGTCCGATCCCTGCGGACCTCTTTACCAGCGGTGAAGATACAAACCAGCAAGACGACATTTTCGCGCTGGAGCAGGAAGCAGATGCGTTGCGACGGGCGCTTGCCGAGCTTCCGGTGAAACAGAAAGAGATTCTGGAAAAGGCCTATTTCAGCGACGCTACCCATGCGGAGATTCGTGAAGATACCGGATTGCCGCTGGGAACGATCAAGTCTCGGATACGTCTGGGGCTAGACAGGTTGCGCCACGAACTGAAGCATTTGAGACCGTCATGAGTACGCCCCGTCATCATATCACCGATGCGTTGATGTCGCTTTATCGCTTGGGGGGATTGCCGACACCCTTTGCCGTTACGGTTGCCGCGCACCTGTCGCTCTGCAATGAATGTCGCGCGACGTATGAAGCATCGCTTGTGCCCGGGGGGTTGTTGCTGGAGATGTCTGACGGCACACCGCTTTCGCCCGAGTTGAAATCTTCCGTTATGGGTATGTTGGATGACAGCCCGTCACCATCGGCAACGTCTGCCGATCCCGTACTGTTACCACAGCCGGTGCGGGCGCTTTTGGCCGAGGGTGAACCCAATTGGCGACGTGTCGCACCGGGGTCGCGTCAGGCCATCTTGCAGAACGACAGCGAAGGATCGCTTCGGCTTCTGGAATTTGCTGCTGGTCAAACCGTTCCCGAACATTCGCATGGCGGAAACGAGTTGACCCTGATCTTGCAGGGCAGTTTTTCCGATGTGACCGGGACCTATCGCGTTGGCGATCTCCAGATCGCGGATGACACGCTCGATCACGCACCGAAAGCCGCCCCGGGCATGCCCTGTATCTGCCTTGCCGCAACTGATGCGCCGTTGAAGTTCAGAGGGCTCATACCGCGCCTGTTGCAGCCGTTTCTGAGAATCTGACGAAAGCCCCGGCGATTTCGCGCCAGGGCTATAGGACTACATGGTTCTGCCGATCGAGGGTTACTCAGGTGGCATCATCACCGCATCAATCACGTGAATGACGCCATTAGACGCTTCGATATCCGCCTGGACGACATTCGCGTTTTCAACCTCCACGCCGTTCATGGCATCGATCGACAACTCGGGACCGGCCACCGTTTTGGCGCGCACACGCTTGCCTGCGATGTCGCTTGACATGACCTTCGCAGGAACGACGTGATAGGTCAGAATTCGCGTCAGTTGATCCTTGTTTTCTGGCTGTAGAAGCGTCTCGACCGTGCCGTCTGGCAATGCGGCGAAGGCTTCGTCAGTCGGTGCGAACACGGTAAATGGCCCTTCACCCTTCAAAGTCTCCACCAGACCTGCCGCCTGAACCGCCGCCACAAGCGTTTCAAACGAGCCGGCCGATACCGCGGTGTCAACGATGTCAGCGCTTTGAGCGGCAGCGGCAAGTGGGGTAAACGCGAGGGTGCCGGCGGTCATCGCCATGCAAAACTGTCTGCGTAGCATGTCTTCTTCCTTCCTGTGAAAGTGAACATGATGCGGCCACATCGCGCTTGTTACGGGTGGTAGGGAAAGATGGATCATAATTTCTGGTAGCGGATTAGCGTGCCAGCCGACGGGCAAGCCTGAGCGACAACCAATAGGGCAGGGCGCGCATCAGCTTCATCACAAAAGTAAAGCGTTTGGGAAAATGGATCTCGAAGCCGGATCGGGCCAGTCCTTCCACTATATCACGTGCTGCCTGATCCGCATCTACCAGGGCAGGCATCTGAAACTCGTTCTTGTCGGTCAGCCGCGTTTTTACGAAGCCGGGGCAGACGAGACGGACATCGATGTCGGGCGCCATCTCTACCTGCAGCGTTTCGGCCAGATTTATGATCGCAGCTTTGGTGGCAGAGTATGCTTGCCCACGCGGGAGGCCGAAATATCCTGCGACTGATCCAAACAGAACGAGCTTGCCATGTTTTCTAAGAAGCCTCGGAGCGAGTTGCGACACATGTATGCTGCCCAACAAATTGACGGCGACAATGTCCTGACATTTTTGTGGATCGGCTTCGGCCAAACGGCTCGGATCGTACAACGAAGCGAGGCATAAAATTCCGCTCAACTGGCCTTTACCTATTACATCGCCGGCAGCGTAAAGTTCCGCTCTGGAGCTGACATCCAGTGGCAGAATTACAGGCTCATTCCGCAAGTCTGCACCGAGATTGGACAATGCTTCTTGATCGCGAGCCGACAGCACAAGCTTTGATCCGCGGCGGTCCAGCTCCTTGGCGAGCGCTGCACCAATGCCACTGCTCGCACCGATGATCCAAAAGCGCCTATTGGCGAATTTATCTTCCTGATTCATAATAGAGTGCCACAATACTGTCTGTCGGTAATCCTTTTACGTGCGCCCGCCTGAGGCGGTTCAGTCGCGGGCTATCTTCAGAAGTTCGTCTGAAATGTGCTTAGGTCAGACCGTGCGCTTGAAGCTCCGCTTGCCGGAGGCATCGATTGAAGCGATGGAAGGATACAGCAACAAAGCCTCACCGTATGGCCTTTCGCCCGAGCGCCATCTGCTGCGTAGCCATGCTGTTCGGTTCGTCAATACCCCGGTGCGTCTGGCAGGTCATAGTATCCAGTGGCTCGGGTTGGCTGCATTGACTGCCCCGGCTCACGACCCGGTGAGCAGGTAATTGCTTTCACCGAAACGCTTTCGCTATGTCTGGATGCGTCGTACCCCAGATCTCTATCTGGTCCTGGCGCAGCATGGTGCGTTCGACTTCGGAAAGATGCGAGAGGGCTGCCTCTTTATCTCCGTGATGTCGAGAAAGCTACCGCCGCCAAAGCCGTCGCGCGGAGTGAGCAGACCATGGGAGCGCAGCCTGCGCCAACCACCGGCGCAACTCAGGGGGCAGGCCGTCGAACGAAGCCATCGAGTTAGCCCGCCGCCGCCGCTTCAGCGCGCTGCGACTATTCGAGATGTGGCGCACCATTACGCTTTCCTTCGACCAGATGGATCACAAGAAGCAGCCTTGTATATCCGGTGCCGCCAATCGGTGGGCAACTTAGAAAGTCTGCGTTGCCATATCGCTACAGCGCAGCCGGGTCGGTGGATCTCGCGCAAAACGTCCACCGACCCGGCTTCAATGATGTCGCGGGCGGTTGTGCTGGGTTGATTCACGCCCAGCACTAAGCGGCTTGCGGCGCGGGACGCCAACTGGGGAAAGGATCGGGAAGGTCTTGCCACTGGTGGGGGGCGAAGCTGTTTTTGTCGCCAACGAGCGCTGCGTCGAGAGCCGCGGTGATTCCCGCGCGGTCCATGCCGGAGCCGATGAACACCAGTTCCTGCCGACGGTCGCCAAAGGGTTCCTGCCAGTGCTGCTTGAGATAGGCGATCGCCTGAGGATGATCAGGCCAACGGTCCTGGGGCACCGTCGCCCACCACATACCCATGGGCTTCACGCTGCTGAGCGCTCCGGCCAGCGAGAATTCGGCAAGCCAGTCGGGGCGGGTGGCGATCCAGAAATGTCCTTTGGCACGGATGACTCCGGGAAGTTCTCCGTTGAGCACATCGTGGATCTTCTGCGGATGGAAGGGCCGCCGTGCCCGGTAGACGAAGGATGATACGCCGTATTCCTCGGTTTCCGGCACATGGTCGGTAAAACCGTAAAGCTCCTTGGCCCACATTGGATGCAGATGCGCCTTGTCGAAATCGAACAGGCCGGTATCGAAAATCCGTTCGCTCGGCACTTTGCCGTGGTCAGTCTCGATGATCTGCGCGTCGGGGTTCAGCGAAGTCACGATCTTGCGCGCGGCTTCAAGCCGTTCCGCTCCGGCGTCGGTGATCTTGTTGAGCACGACTACGTCGGCGAATTCGATCTGGTCCACGAGCAGGTCCACCAACGTGCGATCATCCTCGTCTCCGAGGCTTTCGCCGCGCTCGCGGATGAAGTCATGGCTGGAGTAGTCGTTGAGCAGGTTAACCGTGTCGACAACAGTCACCAGCGTGTCGAGTCGGGCGACATCAGAAAGACTGTCGTCATTCGCGTCGCGGAACTCGAAAGTGGCGGCGACTGGTAGCGGTTCGGAGATGCCGGTGGACTCGATTAACAGGTAGTCGAAACGTCCCTCTTTCGCGAGCAGGTCGTCGCGCAGGGTGCAGCAAATGCAACCGTTTGACATCTCGACCAGCTTTTCTTCTGTATGGCTGAGATCGGCGCCGCCATCGCGCACGAGGTCGGCGTCGATGTTCACTTCGGACATGTCGTTCACAATCACTGCGACGCGGCGGCCTTCCCGGTTGTTCAAGACATCGTTCAGAAGGGTCGTCTTACCGGCTCCGAGAAATCCGGACAGAACGGTAACCGGCAGGCGCGTATCCTTGGCTGGCATCGGTGGCTCCAACTAATAAAGTTATGTAATAACATCACATACTATGGGCAAGAACGAGCACCTGCAACCCTGATTTCAAGGCTTATCGGGCAGCTGAGTTCTGGGGTCGGCCCCTCGAAAAAGCTGCCGAGAGCTAAACCCCAACTATAGGTAGCGCGACAGCATGCCGAATGAAACGATTGCCAGAAGTACCCCCGCGGACATCTGAACGGCAGGGAATAGAATCCTGTCCCCAAAGCTTCGCTCGCTCAATGACGACAGCAGCGTACGCCCACCTACACCGGAACCGGCAACCAGCAGGTTGAAGGCGGCCGTGCCAAGTCCCATTGTGAACGTGGCTATGATCCCCGCGGGCAGAATTTCGAGGCGCCAGGCAATAACGAGTAAGAACAAGGCTCCGGTGCAGGGACGGATGGCGATGCTGGCGACCAGTGCGATTGTTTCTTTCCAACCGTTCAGGCGTTCCACGTCATCTGGTGACGGGCCATGACTGTGCCCGCAACCGCAAGCAGCGGAGCCGTGATCTTGGCAAACTTCCAAGGTTGGTTCGGGATGCGAAAGTGCAATCCAGGTCTTTTTCGCCCCACGCAAGGCAAGAATGCCGCCGATTAACCCGATTGCGCCGTAACTTGCCGGGACCAGAAAATCTTCTGTTGTGTCTATCAGAGAGGCACTGGTCAAAGTAATCACACTTGTTCCCACCCAAACGATCACCACAGCGGTCAACGATTGAGCAAGACTGGAGGCAAGAGTTAACACGGACATGCGGCGAATTGTTGCCCGGCTGGAAACTGCCGCAGTGCCGAGCAGGAATTTTCCATGCCCGGGTCCGATTGCATGAACAAAGCCATAGCCGAAGGTCAGGGAGCAAAGCGCCAGCAGGGCGTTCTTGTCACCCGTCCGTATAGCGCGCAACGACCCGGCCATCGCGTTCTGAATTTCGCGCTGTACGCCAGCTGCCCAATAGGTCACGGCATCGAGGTCGATGAGCGTCAACAAGAGCACGGCAACAGTTACGGCTGACAGGATCGTTGCAATGAACAAGATCAGTCGCATTGCAAGACAATCTCCTCGGCAAAAAGCGCACCGATATTCTCGTCTTGTGGCATTTCTTCTCGCGAAAGGGCGGCGAGTTTCCTTTGAAGGGCAGTTTCTTCTTCGTCTGGTGTGAAGCGTTTCACCGAAACTTGGCATTCAGTACCGTGGTCACCGGTTTGGCCAGCACCCGAGACCGAGTAGGCATAGTAATAATACGGGTCGTAAAGCTTCAGGGAAGCCGTGAGCCCGCTCACATTAACGGTGTTATCAAGATAGAGCTCGAAAGTGACGCCCACCTGATCATCAACGATGTATGCGGATGCGTTGTGCGGGCGTGACAGGTTCTGTTTCTGTCCGTCAATCCACAGATAGGTGTCGCCCTCATAGTCGGGTGGCCAATCTGTCTCGCCAAGTTTGATCTTTTCCAGATCGTCATCGTTTAGCTGACCATCGCCGTCACGATCCAGATCCAATGTGTCATACAGGACGAGCGTCGAGAAGGCATCATATAGCCAGTCAATCTTTACGCCGGCCAGTCCTCCGTCAGCGTCAAAAATATAAACCCCCTCTGCCTCTACAAAGACATGCGGATGGGCTGTTGCCGGGCTTGCGAACAGTGGCAGGACAAGGGCTGCTACGAGCGATTTCATATGTGCGAGATATCCCGACATCATCAGCTAGGCAACTGGCACATAGCTTTCGAAGCAGACATCGAGAAACCACATTTATAGCTCTGCATAGCTCAAAACCGAATGTAGCACCTTTCTAGCCCTGAAACTGCCAGCCGGTCGGTCGGTACTTTCAATCCACCGTCGGGAGATGGAAATAGTTTCCATTTTATTAACATAAGTATAGTTAAAGCATTTGTTGGGTACAGGGGTGCGCGCTACCATGCAGTGCAACTCCTATTAGATAACAATAAGTATCTAATAGGAGAAAGTGGCATGGGAGCCGTTTACACGCAACTATCAGTTAAAGCACATGGCGCAAGAGCTGTGGTGGTACCTGCCCGACACCGCAAAGCGCGTCGCCGCGTCGTGCAAGAAGCGTCAGGCCCCTAAGTTTGACCGTGATGTCAGCATTCTGTTCCGTCCTGACGATGTTGGTGCACCGTCGCCAGTTCGGCCCACTGGGAAGGCGATTTGATGCTGTTCAAACAGAAGCTTGGACAGTCCAATTCACCGTGCTGCTGAAGAACCCGAACAAGCGCACCAAGCCTGTAATGGGTAAAATCATGAAGGCCGTCCGCGACCTGCCCCACCTCGCCCGCAAATCCATCACCTTCGACCGCGGCCCCGAGTTCGTCTCATCGCCACATCTGCAGGCCGAGACCGGAACGCAAACATGGTTCTGCGATCCGTCCAGCCCCTGGCAGAAAGGCACCGTCGAAAACACAAATCGACGTGCGCGAAGATGGCTGCCGAGGAAGCGAGACATCACGGCACACACTGATCATGATTTGAAGATGATCAGTGACCGCCTTAACGCAACACCCAGAAAATGCCTCGGATGGAAGACACCCGCCGAGGTCTTCCGCGAAAAGATGATGGCAGAGATGGTCCAACGTCCCTACCCTCAACGCCAATAGAAGTCGCGGTTCAGGTATCGCTCACACCGAGTTCCCGACTGTCAAGGAACTGTTGTATGGGCCTGCTAAGTGGGCAAGAGCTTCAGGTAATACGAAGGACCGAACGACATCATGAACAAATTCCTGCTCAGTGCGGCTTTTGCAGCCTCCCTATCGACTGGTGCCATGGCACAGGATGTTTCAGGCAAGCTGGTACTGTACACGTCCCAGCCGAACGCCGACGCCCAACAAACCGTGGATGCATTCACAGCCAAGTATCCCGACGTTGAAGTTGAGTGGTTCCGCGATGGTACGACAAAGGTCATGGCCAAGCTGCGCGCCGAATTCGAGGCCGACGCGCCACAGCCTGATGTGCTGCTGATTGCGGACATGGTCACGATGGAAGGGTTGGAGGCAGAGGGACGTCTGATGGCCTACCCCGAGGCGGATGTGAGCGCTTACGATCCAGCAATCATGGACGATGAAGGTCACTATTTCTCGACCAAGCTGATCACCACCGGTATCGTTTACAACACCGTAGCCGATATGGTTCCGACATCCTACAATGATTTGCTGAAACCCGAAGCCGAAGGAAATGTCGCGATGCCTTCGCCGCTGACCTCGGGTGCGGCGACAATCCATATGGCGGCACTGACTGCGCATCCGGATCTTGGTTGGGATCTCTATGAAGGGCTGGCCAATCAGGGCGCCAACCCGCAGGGTGGCAATGGCGGCGTCTACAAGGCGGTCGCGGGTGGCGAACAGCTTTACGGCTTCGTCGTCGACTTCCTGCCAATCCGCGAAAAGGTCAATGGCGCCCCGGTGGAGTTCGTCTTCCCCGAAGAAGGCGTGTCGGCCGTGACTGAACCCGCCGCGGTCCTGTCGACCGCGCAGAACCCTGACGCGGCCAAGGCGTTCATTGACTTTCTGATTTCCGAGGAAGGCCAGCAACTGGCTGCGGATATGGGGTACCTGCCCGCGCATCCCGGTGTCCCCGCACCGGAAGGGTTTCCCGCGCGCGACGAGATCAAGCTGATCGAGTTCAGCCCTGCCAAGGCTCTGGCCGACGACCAGCAGAACAAGGAACGGTTCATCGAGATCTTCGGTGGCTAACCTATCACTGTTGAAGATCGACGGGCGCGGCGAGGCTATTACCCTCGCCGCGCTCTGCGTTGTTGCGGTGGTTCTGTTCGGGCTCCCGCTGGGACTTCTGGTGAACGTCGGAGTGGGCAACGGTCCCAACCTGTTGGTGGAGGCGCTCCGCGACGGATCAGTCCAGCGGGCGGCGTGGAACAGTCTTGAATCGGCGTCTCTCTCGGCACTGGCGGCCACCCTCGCCGGGACGTGTCTGGCCTTGACCATCGGCCTGACGGATGTCCGGGGCAAGGGTGTCGTCGTATTTCTGCTGCTCCTGCCGATGATGATCCCGCCACAGGTTACTGCCATTGCGTGGGTGCAGGCGCTCGGCCCGAGCAGCGCCGTGCTCAAGACTCTCGGGGTCGCGCCGCCGCCGGGCTCGCCGCATCCGCTCTACACGCCGTTCGGGGTCATGCTGCTGCTGACGGTGCAGCACACGCCGCTGGTGTGTCTTGTCGTGCTGGCGGCGTTGCGGACGCTGCCGCGCGAAATGATGGAAGCCGCGCGTCTGTCCGGAGCCGGGGTATTTCGCGTTCTGCGCCGTGTGATCCTGCCCCTGATTTCGGGCTCGCTTGTCGCCGGTTTCATGTTGGCTTTCGTGTCGGCGATGGGAAATTTCGGCATTCTTGCCATTCTCGGTATCCCTGCACGGTACACGACCTTGCCGGTATTGATCTGGCGTCGCCTGTCTAGTTTTGGACCCTCTGTCCTCACGGATGTGGCTGTTATCTCTATCATTCTTGGCGTGGTCGCCTTGGTGGCCATTACATTGCAGCGCTGGTTGCAGCGCCGGATGCGCGCGGCGGTTGTCGGGCCACCGCAGTTGCCACTGCGTATTGCGCTCGGACCGATGCGGCCACTGGCCGAAGGATTGCTGGCGCTTTACATCGCTGCGACCCTGTTTCTTCCACTCGCTGCTCTGGTCGCGACGGCTCTGGTCACGACTTACGGCCTGCCCCTCAACGCCCAAACGTTCACCTTGTCGAATTTCGCGGAGGTTCTGTTCCGTCAGGCCTCCACCGTGCGCGCCTTCGTCAACTCGACGTTGACGGCCGGTGTCGCAGCGTTGTTTCTGGCCGCGCTGTCCATCGCGATCGCCTATTTCATGTCGCGCCGGGATGGAACGCACCGACGGATCGGTGAAAGCCTCTCTGCGCTGGCAGATGTGAGTTACGCGATCCCCGGTCTTGTTATCTCCATCGCCTTCATTTTGGCCTTCATCCGCCCCCTGCCCGTCCTGAACATATCACTCTACAACACGCTTTGGATCATTCTGCTGGCCTATGTCACGGCCTACATGTCCATCGCATTGAAACCCGTAGCGGCCGCTTACGGTCAACTCGACCCCGCGCTTGATGACGCGGCGCGGGTCTCCGGTGCCGGGTTCGGGCTGCGGATGCGGCGTGTGTTTACGCCGCTGATGGCACCGGCTGCCGCTTCAGGGGCAATCCTTGTTTTTCTGACAGCCTACAACGAGGTCACGGTCTCGGCCCTTTTATGGTCCACGGGAAACGAAACGATAGGAACATCGATCTTCAACTTTGAAGATGGCGGCTATACCACGCTTGCCGCGGCGATGTCCTGCGTGACAGTGGTGGCAACCGTCGTTATCATGGCTGCGTTGGACCGAATTGGACGTCGACTGCCACCCGGAGTCGTGCCGTGGCGAATTTGATCGCTCAGTTCGGCAGGATCCATCCGCCTGTCAGGGTCACCTGCACCAGTTCACCGGATCGTAAGACCTGGGATGATGCGATGGGCACGCGCTCCGCCAGCCCTTCGACACACGCCATCGCTTCCCATGATCCGCCGCGATAGAACACATCTTCCAAGCGTGCAGGCACACCTTGCCCAAGCCGGACATCGCCGGGCCGGATCACGACGCGCGCCGGGCCATTCCGCCCCCTGTCCAACGGAACGGAAACCGGGCCGAGATCGGCCCGGTTTTCCTTCACCGTCCCAGCCAACACAGCGGCCCTGCCAATAAATCGTGCGACCTCTTCGGTGGCCGGTCGATCATGGATATCTTGCGGTGATGCAATCTGAAGGAACCGACCACCCCACATCACCGCGATCTGATCCGCCAAAGCCATCGCTTCACGCTGGTCGTGGGTAATGTACAGCGTCGTAACGCCAGCATCTTTATGAAAACGGCGAATTTCGGCTTCCATACGTCCACGCAGATGCGGATCGAGATTGGCGAGCGGCTCGTCCATCAGAACCGTTCGGGCACCACCCGCAAGGCAACGCGCCAGCGCGACCCGCTGCCTTTGCCCGCCAGACAGCGACGCGGGCAAGCGATCTGCGAAGGGCATCAGATCAACCGTGTTCAGGCTGTTCTCAACGATGTCTGCAATCTGCGCGCGCCCCATGCCTGCGGCTTCGGCCGGGAAAGCCACGTTCTGGCGAACCGTCATGTGAGGCCATAGCGCATAGGATTGAAACACCACGCCAGCCTGTCGCTGTTCAGGCGGGACATGTCGATCCACCCCGGAGACCTGCGCACCGTTTAACGCAATCTTTCCCTCATCAACCTGTTCCAGCCCCGCGATGAGGCGCAGCAGCGTCGATTTCCCGCATCCCGATGGACCAAGCACAACAAAAAACTCGCCATCCGTCAGCCGAGCCGTGACGCTGTTCACAACGGTGGTACCGTCGAACTTCTTTACTACGTTTTCAAGGATTAGAGACATTCGACCCACATTCGAAACCCATGGGGTCGGTTAGTCACCTTTGTGCAAACGGGCAATGCCGTCATTCGATTGTTGTGAAAATTTCACACTGTTAAGCGGAGCGTGTTTCGAGGTTCGGCCGTTTATCGGAGCTGCCTTGAATAATACCCGGTTGTAGCAAATCCGGGAGCGGTCAGGGAGATGTATGATGATCAACAAACATCGCTGGGCCTTGTTCAACAGACAAACCCGTCAGATTTAGCGCCGAACTATTTCTGAGCCGCGACTACTGTTCTATGCGCCGCGGCGCGCATCTGGCGATCTCATACCGGAGCCAGACGCAGTTTCGTGATCTCCGTCTAAGCCAGTGGCAAACGACAGGTAAATTTCATCCTATCTGAAGGTAACGCCTTCGATCGGGCGCGGCGGATTTGGCCGTGTCACAAGTTGACTGTCGCGTTTCTCATAGAACGCATTGCCTCCAGTCGTGAGCACATAGTGCATGTTGTTGTACGAAAAGCTGTGACTTGCCGCGTGAAAGAATGTTGCGTTCTGGATATAAGGATGGCGCTCGCCGCTCAGGACAGAACTTGCGGCCTCGGTGACATCAGGCATGGCTTTGGACTTCATTCTGCGCGTCATAACGCCCGGCGCAAACTGTCTCTTTTGGCTGACAACACCGCACACCGTGTCTGGGAACTGATCCGAGTCTACGCGATTCATCACCACACTCCCGACAGCAATCATGCCATCTCGACTTGAGCGGTGGGACTCGAAGAATATCGCGCGTTCCATACATTCCTGCTCGGTATGACGACGGGGCAACGAGCAACCTGCCAGTACTATAATGACCGACATAATGGTGATGGCGTACGGAACTCTTGCGGTCTGTTGTGGCACGGTGCGTCCTTCGAGAGTCAATTCCCAAACCTTTGCCACGTATGCGGCGGTCGCAAAAGCCCTGTGCTTCTGAGGTCGACGGATCGTTGTATTTCATCGCACGACAGGTTTCGGCCACCGATCCGGAAAGTCGGATGATGGAAGCCTGATTTACGCCACAACCCCCCGATGACATTCGAGGTGAACCCGTTCATGGGCGGAAAATGATGAACAGGCTTGCTATCTACGAGCAGGGCAATAGTTCTGGATCGTGTCGTAGCCCCTTAAGAATTCAAGCGTTTCGTGTCAAAGGCCGTTGTGTTGCGCGCAGGCTGAAAAGTTCCAACCTCCTGCTCGCCAGCAAGCCACTTTGTGTCACCTCTCGAGAAGCTTCACGCTTGAAGGCTATGGGCGAGCGTGTTTTGCTGTTCAATGGCCTTGGGCAAATCGATCGTGGTGATATGACCGTCGCGCACGACTTGTCGTCCCTCCACGAAGGAATGTTTGACCCGTGTTGGACCTGCCAGAAGCAAGGCCGCCGGGTCCCAGCTTCCCGCACTTTCCACGCCCGTTACGTCCCACACGGCGATATCTGCGCGCTTGCCAACGGCGAGCCGGCCGCAATCGGGGCGGCCCAACACATCAGCGCCGCCGCGCGTGGCAACTTCTAGCGCCTCGCGGGCGGACATGGCATCAGCCCCGTTGACGACACGCTGCAACAGCATGGACTGTCGCGCCTCCAGGATCAGGTTTCCCGAGTCGTTGCTGGCAGAACCGTCCACCCCAAGCCCGACATTGACGCCTGCATCCCGCATCTGGCGCACGGGCGCGATCCCGCTTCCCAGACGACAGTTGGAACAGGGACAATGCGCGATCCCTGTGCGGCTTCTGGCAAAAAGATCAATCTCCTGCCCGTTGAGCTTCACACAATGCGCGTGCCAGACATCTGGTCCGGTCCAACCCAGATCTTCGGCATACTGTCCGGGTCGACATCCGAAATTTGCCTCCGAATAGGCGATGTCTTCGTCATTTTCGGCGAGATGGGTATGCAGCATTACGCCCTTGTCCCGCGCCAGAAGCGCGGAATCACGCATCAGGTTGCGGCTAACTGAGAAGGGCGAGCAAGGCGCAAGACCAACGCGGATCATCGCACCTTCTGTGGCATCGTGGAACGCATCGACGACACGGATGGAGTCTTCAAGGATCATCGCCTCGCGTTCCACCAAGCTGTCCGGTGGCAAGCCCCCGTCGCTTTCGCCGATGCTCATCGCACCACGCGTGGGATGGAAGCGGAGACCGATTTCTCTGGCTGCCGCAATACTGTCATCCAGACGTGCGCCGTTGGGATACAGGTAGAGATGATCGGAACTCAGCGTACAGCCCGACAGCGCCAGTTCCGCGAGCCCGATCTGGGTCGAGTTGAATATCTCCTCCGGTCCAAATCGTGCCCATATCGGGTAGAGGGTCTGAAGCCAGCCGAACAACAGCGCATCCTGCCCACCCGGCACGGCTTTGGTCAGCGATTGAAACAGGTGGTGATGTGTATTCACCAGTCCGGGAGTCACGACACAGCCTCGCGCGTCATGCACCTCGATCTCGTCCTGAGCTTTCAGGTCGACACCAATCTCCACTATCACCCCGTCACGAACCCGCATATCAGCATTGCTGAGTTCGCTACGCTCATCATCCATCGTCAGGATGCTATCGGCGTTCTTCAGAAGAAAACCGGCCATAAATCACATTCCTCAGCAAGCCGTCTCATGGGAATGTGTCACGCCGGTGGAAAACGGGCAAGAACCGGCGAATGCGTTCGTATTGGACCCCGCGCCCAGGCGTCAACAGCAAAGTCGACCAATCGATGGAAACGTCGGTCCGCGCGATACGCCATGTGACCAACTTTGTCAGGTGGCGCCCACCCGCGACAATTCCCGGGCCAACGCAGCCATTTGGCGGGTTGAGGCCGATGTTGGGCCGTTATGCGAAACCCAATGGGACGTCGCAAGGCGGCGCGGCCGTGGACTATTATGGCCGGGTGCCGTGCGATCCGAGTCGCCGGAGACGACGACCAGCGCACCGCCTGACATCATAGGGTTTGCAGCGCTGGTTTCCGACGTGCGACGGCCCAGAATGCGTTTCATGGGCAGTCCGGGACCGGGTTGCTGCCATGAGCACAAAGGCCGCATACATCGAGCCCGGTTCGCCCAGAGAAAACGGATGTCGCGAAGTTTCAACGGGTGGACAAGGTCCGGACATTCTACAGCCTGCGTGCGTCTCAAATCCTGATCGAGCAATGGAAGAAGCACGGGCTGAACATTGACCCTACAGAGCCTCCCTATGACCTGAGGTCTGCCCTCCGCACGATCCGGCAGGCGGATCTGCACCTCGGGGCCGATTACACACCCTATGAAGGTATGGAGGTCAAGGGTTGGCCGGTGAGCACGTACCTGCGCGGCGTATTGCTTTGTCGTGACGGGTCCTTGGCCGAAGACGCACCCAGGGGCGCCTATCTGTCGTGCGGAACATGTTACCTTGACCGAGAATGTTTTGTTCGGCTACGGGATTTCCTGCGGGTGATCGAAGGTCGGCGAACAAAATAGGCTTTCGCAGCACTTGCGCTGATGTCGGATCATTATGACGCGATGGTTGCAATTTGTTGTGAAGGGTTGGGCTATTGTTGCCCGCGATGTTTCGGTAATCGTGCAATTGGCGGGGCGGAATTCGGAAGCAGAGTAAAGAATGCTGACAAATAGTGACTTGATCGAGCTGACAGCATTTCGCCGAGCTCTTCACCGTCGCCCGGAGGTGTCTGGTGAAGAAACCGGAACCGCAAAAATGATCGTCACTGCGCTGAAACCGATGTCTCCCACGCGTATACTGACCGGATTGGGTGGTCACGGTGTGGCTGCCATATTTGACAGCGGCAAGGACGGCCCGACTGTTCTCTTTCGTGCTGAACTTGACGCACTCCCGATCGAAGAACGTAACGATGTCATCGGATGGTCGTCCGAGATCGCGGGAACAAGCCACGTCTGCGGCCATGATGGCCATATGACAATGTTGCTTGCCTTGGGGCGTATGCTTTCGCGCCAGACGGTCGGACGCGGTCGTGCCGTTCTGATGTTCCAACCCGCAGAAGAAGACGGAAGCGGCGCGAGAGCGGTCGTCACCGATCCGGCCTATCACGAAATCAAGGCAGATTGGGCCTTCGCGATCCACAACAAACCCGGGAGTCCGCTTGGTTTCGTCTCGACCCGTGTTGGGCTGATGAATTGTGCTTCACTGGGGTTGAAGATCAAGCTCAGCGGCAAGACAGCTCATGCTGCCGATCCGCAGGATGGTGTTTCACCGGCGCTGGCGGTTGCCAAGTTGATCCCTGCTCTGGGCGCTCTCGGCCAAGGGGAAGGTGGCCCAAGAAACGATGACTTTCGCCTGGTGACCATAACCCACGCTAATTTGGGGGAACCGACTTTCGGCATCGCCCCCGGCGAAGCAGAACTTTTCGCCACCCTGCGCACAGCAGGTGATGAAAGTATGGAAAGCCTCGAAATGTCGGCACGAGGCCTTGCCTCTTCCGTGGCAGGAGAATTTGGGCTGGGGGTGGCATTCGAAATCCACGATCGCTTTGCAGCTTCTGTGAATGATCCGGAGGCCTACGGGGTTGCAACAAGGGCGCTGGACGCGATTGGTGTGCCGCACGGTCAGGAAAACCTTCCCATGCGCGCGTCAGAAGATTTCGGCGTGTTTGGATGGGGCGCGAAAGCCGCCATGCTTTGTCTGGGATCGGGCGAAGATCATGCTTCCCTGCACAATCCGGATTACGACTTTCCCGATGACCTGATCCCTATCGGCGGAGCCATTTTTGAACGCATCGCGCGGGACTTGTTGGGAGCCGTAGGCGCGGATCAGTAAACATATCTGCGCAACTACTGCCATCCGTTGCGGTGCAAGTTATATGTAAAGCGCCATGGTGGATCGATCTCGGCTTCGTTATTCGGCTGGATCAGGTGCTTCGCGAAAGCGTCCTGCATGGCTGTAGACCGCCAATCCCACTGCAACCAGCGCCAGACCCGCCGCGGTCGCGAAGGTCATGGAAAACGCATGAGCAACATCCGCAGGGCGTGCCTGCGCGGCATCTGCCTTGCCTAGAATAGCCACGAACAAGCTGGGCATGACGGAGGCCCCTGTCATTAAGCCAAGGTTGCGCGAGAGGCCGAGCAAACCAGCAAGCCGACCACGCTGTTCCTTCGAAGCATCGGCCAGAACGGCGGTATTGATGGCCGCGAGGAACAATTGAAAGGCCGGCGTCAGCAAGATCAACGCGATTACATACCCGCCAACGCCTAAGTATAGTGGCAAGTAGGCCAGACATAGCAATCCAAACATGGTTTGCGTCAGACCGACGACCATCACGCGCCTCGCGCCAAAGCGATCCGTCAGGCGACCTGCGGGAATGCCAAAGAACGCCCCAACCAACGGCCCAACCGCCAGAACCACTCCGATGCGCGCCTCATTCAGCCCCAATGAAAAGGCCAGGAAGAATGGGCCGACAACCAGTGTCGACATCATGACGGTGCCGACCAGCAGGTTCATGATGAACGCGATGCCTGTCGTACGGTGACTCAGCAACGTAATCGGTACGAGTGGCGTCGCTACACGGGCCTCGACAAACACGAAAAGGGTGATTGCGACCAAGGCGCTGAAGATCAACCCGGCCTGCGGTACCGGAACTGCGGTGCCCCCACCGTTGGTTGCGAGGGCATAGGCCGCGATCGCGACCACCAGCAGGCAGGTCCCCGGGCAATCCAGATCCCTGAAGGATGCCCTGCCCTGCACCGAAACCCGGGGGATCGACGTAATCGACAAGATCAGCGTTACAGTCGCAAGACCCGTGAGGAGCCAGAAAGCCACCCGCCAATCGCCCCATGTCAACAGCATCCCGCCGAGGGAGGGCCCAAGCGCGGTTCCGGCGGCGGAGGTCGTGCCGAGCAGTCCCATTGCCGTGCCCATCCGCTCTTCGGGGACAAGGTCACGCGCAAGCGACATAGGCAGTGCGATCAGGATTGCCCCGGCAAGCCCCTGCAAAGACCGTCCGGTGACCAGCAGACCAAGGCCCGGCGCCACCGCGCTCAGGGCCGAGGCAGCAGCGAAGACGAAAAGGCCAAGGTTCAGTACCCGGCGATGACCGAAAAGGTCGCCCAACCGTCCCGCCGAGACGATGGCGACGGTAGTCGACATGAGATAGGCCAGCATGACCCATTGCACGTCTGAAACCGTCGCCGAGAAGCTGCGGGTCAGAGTCGGAAGCAGGACTGAGGCGACACTGATCCCCAAGGAAGCGGTCAGTGTTGCGGCGGCAAGGGTAATCAGGATGGGAAGGGGTGTGCGGGCTCTTGGCGTGTTGATCATGTCTGTTCTCTTGCCTTGATTGCCAGTGAGCGCCTATCTTGCCAATTCAAGTCAACTTGAGGTCAACCATGAAACTTATCGATATAGGGGAATTGTCGCGGCGAAGTGGCGTTCCTCCTTCGACGCTGCGCTATTACGAGGAAATCGGGCTGATACAGTCAGTCGCGCGGAACGGCCTCAGGCGGCAGTTCGACCCGCCGGTGGTGACGCAGCTTGCCCTGATCTTGCTGGGCAAGATGGCTGGGTTTTCGCTGGAAGATATCAAGACGATGTTCGCAAAGGACGGAACCCCGCAGTTGCCGCGCGGCGAACTGCACCTGCGCGCCGATGCGCTTGACGAACAGATCCGTGATCTCACGCGATTGCGCGATGCGCTTCGACATGTGGCCGATTGCCCAGCGGAGACGCATATGGACTGTCCAAAGTTCAAGCGGCTCATGCAGTTTGCATCCCGTTCGGCTCGAGTCGGCAAACGATGAATGCAAGGACGACATTGCCGTGGATGAGGCACGTCATATTGATCGCTCGCTGCGATCTCGTGAATTGGGACAAGGGGCTTCGAACTGGCCTGCCGCGGTGCAGCTGCGCAATATCGGCGCTGCACTTGCCGCGCCGTATTTACCACTTGGGCTAAGACGGCCGCGCGAAGATTGTTTTGAAGATTGCTCTGCGCTGTAAAATACACGCTTTCACCCGAAGCTGATCTGTACCTTTTCTGGTGTTGAATATTCCGTTTGTCACGTTTCCCGGCAGAAGGCGTCATAGAGCGCTGCCATGAGCACCTCAAGTTCCGGGTCGGCGATGCTGTAGTAGATCATTTGTGCCTCACGCCGAGTTGCCAGCATGCCTGCCTCGCGGAGCCGTGCGAGATGTTGGCTAAGCGCGGACTGGCTCAAGCCTATTTGACTTTGGAGCGCACTGACAGACATCTCGCCGTTGACCAGTTCACACAGAATCAACAGCCGTTTCGGGTTTGCGACCAGCGACAAGCGCTCGGCCACATACTCGGCCCGCTCCTCGAGTGCGGCGACGCGCAAATCCGAAATATTCTTCTTCATTATATTAGTATTGCCTTATTTAGCTATGCATCATATATAACCCGCGAGCTGGGTGAAGACAAGACGCCCGCCCCAATCTCAGGAGTCCAGATATGGGTCCAACTATCGTCACAGAATTCACACCCTGGGCGTCGCTGACAGGCGGAGCGCTGATCGGGCTTAGTGCAGTCATGGTGATGGCGCTTTTTGGCAAGATCGCCGGGATCGCTGGCATCACCAACGGCGCCCTTGGCGCGGTGGTGCCCATGGGCCGCGCACCGAGCGACCGCAACTGGCGCATTGCCTTCTTGGCAGGGCTAGTCGCCGCGCCACTGGTCTACGCGCTGATCGGAGGCACGGTCCAGCAAACCGTCTCGGACAACCTGGTGGGCATGGCCCTGGCAGGTTTTCTCGTCGGCCTCGGCACCGGGATTGGTTCCGGATGTACCTCCGGGCACGGTGTCTGCGGGTTGGCGCGTCTGTCGTCCCGTTCGTTGGCTGCGGTCCTGACCTTCATGGCCAGCGGCATAGCCACGGTTTTCGTCCTTCGTCATGTCTTGGGAGGCTTCTGATGCGCAATTTTCTTGGATTTGTCAGTGGCCTCATCTTCGGCCTGGGGCTCGTGATCTCGGGGATGTCGAACCCTGCCAAGGTGCTGAACTTTCTTGACCTTGCCGGAGCTTGGGATCCGAGCCTCGCCTTCGTCATGGGGGGTGCAATGTTGGTTACCTATCTCGGTTACCGTCTGGCCTGGCAGCGTGGTAGGCCACTCCTTTCAGCTCGGTTTGATTTACCCTGCGACAGGTCAGTCGACCGTCCGCTGATCGTTGGCGCTGCCCTGTTCGGAATCGGCTGGGGGATCGGCGGCTTCTGCCCCGGTCCCGCCTGGACGGCGCTGCCGCTGTTGTCATCGGGGATTCTCGTTTTCCTGCCAATGATGTTGGTCGGCCTCTGGCTGGGCTCGTATGGCAAGAATCTGAGCATCCTGGCATCGAAAGGAATTGTCCGATGAGCAAGCTGAATGAACGCGTTGTCCGCCACTCGCCCTCGCGCGGTGCAGGCAGTCCCGATGTCTGGGGGGTTTACGAACCCGATACGGGATCGATTCAATATATATGCGCCGATCCGGAAACGAAGAAGGCAGCCCTGATCGACATCGTCTGGAACTTCGATCCGAAGCACTATCGCTTCTCAACCGAAAGCATGGATCAGGTCCTGGACCTCGTGCGCGAAAACGGCCTGACGGTGGAATGGGTACTCGACACACATCCGCATGCGGACCATGTCATGGCGTCGGCACATCTGAAGGAACGCACTGGCGCGCCGAATGCCATCGGTGAAAAGGTGCGCGACATCGCCAGAATCTGGGCCGGTATCTATAACCTGCCAGATGCCTTCGATCCCGACGCCGATTTTGATCGGCTGTTCGCTGAAGGTGAGACCTTCGCAGTGGGCAATTTGGAGATGCGGGTGATGCTTTCACCGGGCCACACGCTGGGCTCGATCAGCTATGTCTGCGGCGACGCGGCCTTCACCCATGATACGCTGATGCAGCCCGATGTTGGCACCTCGCGCTCGGATTTTCCGGGCGGCGATACGGCGGAACTGTGGGACTCGATACAGGCAATCCTTGCCCTTCCCGGCGACACTCGGCTGTTCGTCGGCCATGATTACGGCACCTCGGACCGCTCCGAACCAGCTTGGGAAGCAACGGTTGATCAGCACCTCGCCGAAAATACCCACGTCAAGTCGGGTTCTGACCGCGATGTCTGGATCAAGCGCCGCCAAGACCGGGACGCTACACTGGCATTGCCCGACCGCATCCTAGCCGCGCTCCAGATCAATCTGCGTGGCGGGCGTCTTCCTGCCGCGGAGGTCGACGGGCGTCACTATCTTAAACTACCGGTTGACCGATTCTGACCGAAGGGCTCGCAGCGGCAAACTGGTGCATCGCGCAGGCGACCAAGACGCAGATTCTAGGGCAGGGCTGGATTAATATCGTCGCGCAACCGTCCTGCAGCCATCGCGCTGAACGCGACCATTGCGGTCGCGGTGGCAAGCATCAGAGGCAGCCCGCCCACTTGGTAGGTCAGGCCTGACAGAATTGTTCCTGCCAGCCGCCCGCCGGCATTGGCCATGTAGTAGAAGCCCACGTCCATCGTCACGCGCTCGGACTTGGTGAAGGCGAGGATCAGGTAGGAATGCAGCGACGAGTTCACCGCGAAAACCGCGCCGAACGCCAGTAGCCCGACGATCAGCACCGCCGTCAGCCAGGCCGTGGGTTGTGCGGACACCAGCGCCGTCAGCGTCAGGACCGCCGGAACGGTGAACAGAAGCCAGGCCCATCGCCTTGCCTCGCCGATCAGGTCCGCCTCGGACCGCGTCGAGGCCCGCAGCAGCCGCGGCGCGCCGGCCTGGACCGCGCCGTAGAGGATGGTCCAGACCGCCATGAACGTCCCGATCATGAAGAAGGCGGCGCGGTTGCCCGCCTCGGTCCCGTCCGACAGCACCGCATAGAAATAGATCGGGATGCCGACCACGAACCACACGTCGCGCGCCGCGAACAGGAACACGCGTGCCGCCGACAGCCAGTTGACCTTCGCGGATTTCGAGAAGACTTCGGAGAACTTCGTACCCTTGCGGCCCTTGGGCAAGCCGGAGGGCATCGCCACCAGCACCGCCAGAAGGATCGCCGCCAAGGCCGCCGCCATCGCCAGGACCGCCCAGCTAAAGCCCAGCGTCGCCAGCAGCGCCGCGCCCAGCAGGAAGCCCAGTCCCTTGACCGCGTTCTTCGATCCGGTCAGCACCGCCACCCAGCGAAACAACCCTCCGCTTTCCGTGGGCGCCAGGATCTTGACCGCCGATTTCGACGACATCTTGGCCAGGTCCTTGGCGATGCCGGATGCGCCCTGCACCAGCATGACGAATGCCACCGACACCCCCAGCGTCCAGGCCGGATCGAGCTGCGACAGCGCGATCAGCGCCGCGACCTGGATCGCAAGCCCCGCATACAGTGTCGAGGTCAGCCCGAACCGCGCCGCGATCCACCCCGCCGAAAGGTTCGTCACCATCCCCGCGATCTCGTAGAGCACGAACAGGTAGGCCAGCTGCACCGGGGAAAATCCCAGCCTGTGGAAATGCAGAAGCACCAGCATCCGCAGCGCACCGTCGGTCAGCATGAAGGCCCAGTAGGCCGCGGTCACCGCGATATAAGCGGACAGGCCTCGGGCGCGGCCGGTCACAGGGACTGCCCCACCATCAGGGCCACGTCCACCAGCCGATGAGCATAGCCCATCTCGTTGTCGTACCAGGCGTAGATCTTCACCTGCGTGCCGTTGACGACCATGGTCGAGGGCGCATCGACGATGCTGGACCGCGTGTCGTTGGTGTAATCGGCTGACACCAACGGGCGTTCCTCGTAGCCGAGGATGTCCTTCAGCGGGCCCTCCGCGGCAGCCTTGAACAGGGCGTTGACCTCTTCGACGGTGGTTTCGCGTTCGACCTCGAACACGCAATCGGTGATCGAGGCATTGAGCAGCGGCACCCGCACCGCGTGACCGTTCAGCCGGCCTGTCAGCTCGGGATAGATCAGCGTGATCGCCGTGGCGCTGCCGGTCGTGGTCGGAATCAGCGAGTTCAGCGCCGACCGCGCGCGCCGCAGATCCTTGGCTGGCCGGTCGACGATGGTCTGGGTGTTGGTGACGTCATGGATCGTGGTGATGGACCCGTGCCGGATCCCGATCGCCTCGTGGATGACCTTCACCACCGGGGCCAGGCAATTCGTCGTGCAGGACGCCGCCGTGACGATCCGGTGCGCGGCGGGATCATAGGCATCGTTGTTGACCCCATGGACGATATTGGCCGTCGGCCCGTCCTTCACGGGTGCCGAGACCACGACCTTTTTCACCCCCGCGTCGAAATAGGGGGCCAGCTTCGCCTCGCTCTTGAAGGCACCGGTGCAGTCGATGACAACGTCGACGCCGTCAAGCGGCAGGGCGGTCAGGTCCGTCGCCCCGATGAAGGGCAGCCGGGTGCCATCGATGGTCACGCTGTCCGCATCATGGGCGAAGGCCGCATGCCAACGGCCATGCACGGTGTCGAATTGCAGCAGATGCGCGTGCATCTCGGGATCGCCCACCGCGTCGTTGATCCAGGCGATCTCGGCTCCGCTTTCCAAAAGCGGCCGTAGCGCCAGCTTGCCCATCCGGCCAAGCCCGTTCAGCGCGTAGACGGTCATGCGGGGGCGTCCGATTCCTGTTGCGCGATGTCGTCCACGGCCTTCTGCAGCGAGATCCGGTCGAGCGTGTCCAGCGGCAAGGCCGTAAAGGCAAGGATGCGGTTGCGCAGCGCGCCATAGGCCTGCTGGAAAGCCAAGCTCTTTTCCGCGTCCGTGCCACCCGCTTTTACCGGATCGGGCATGCCCCAATGGCCGCTGACCGGCTGACCAGCCCAGCTTGGGCATTCTTCATTTGCCGCGCGGTTACACACGGTGAATACAAAATCCAGCCCTGGTGCGCGCGCTCCCTGGAACTCGGAGATGTTCTTGGCGCGCAGGGCGGAGACATCATGCCCTTTTTGCTCCAGAACCTCCAACGCAAAGGGGTTCAGTTCCGAATAAGGTTTGGTTCCGGCAGAGTATACCTTGAACCGGTCTCCGGCTTCCTGACGCAGAATCGACTCGGCGAAGATGGAACGGGCGGAATTGCCGGTGCAGATAAACAGCACATTGTACTTACGGTCGGGCATTGGAGAAGATCCTTCCGTCAAAGGTCGAAGCAAGCTTGAACACAAGCTGGGTCGGCTGCGACAGCAATCTGCGAAGAGCAGCCGGAGCATTGTTTCGCTGGCGTTGAGTGACGCTCGATACCGAAGTGACGTCCCTTCCCGGTGCTGTTCGATCAGATCTGCCCGCCGTAGAGCGGCGAGATAAACGGAAAGCGTCGAGGCCTTGAACCCGAGCGCGTCCGCCAGTTCTCCCGCAGGTACCGCATCCGGGTATCGCCGCATCAGCAAACGAAACACCGCCAGTCTGTGAGAATGCCCGAGGGTCGAAAGCTGCGAAGCAAGTGTGTCGTCCATAAGTCCGGGAAAGTCCTGAAGAGTCATTGGTGTAAGGCTGTCTGTCTACCATTTATGTTCCTGCGGCTGGGACAAGCAGCCTGGCTGCCGATGTGGTGGTGTTTAGGTGGGGGCATGTGCGCTCCTGAAACAAAATCCTATTCCGGGCGCCGCGGGAACCCGCCTCATCCATACTTACCTTATATGACAATTTCATGATATAATAAAATAAGGCGGGCTCTACTGGAAATTCGTGTCCCTTCCGATCCGTCAGGGATGTTTCGGCAGTACCGTTCCAGAACGATGATAGGGCACTGAGCAGAATCCGTTACATCCCATCGCCCGAGTCAGCCTGGTTATAGAGGCTGAGACGGATCAAGTTTGCGGGACTTTGAAGATTGCGGCCAGCTGCCCTTAATGTGCCTGTTGCTCAGGATTTACGTCCTTCGATGCTACACAGGCAGTCCTCGCAGGAACCGAGGCGCTTCAAACGATCCGTAAGCGTCAGATCGTCAACAACGGCGAGTGCTCCGTCCGAATCCTGGCTCACCTCGCAGCAGAACTGCACCCGCAGGATAGCTTGTAGTTACTACGTAACGAATTCCGCGACAGAGCCAGTTGCGCTTGGCTGCCGAACTCGTCGTGCGGCGCCTTAATGCGCTCATTGGGTCTTGTCAGGTTTCTGATGCCGCAGCGACCAGGTAGTTGACTGTCATGCTGAACACTGAAGATTGTCACAGAGCATAGGCTTTCGATTGCTTGACCACGCGGTTCGCTATGGTGTTCGCGCCTGCCATTCACCTGCCTCGGTTTACGTGAAGCCGAAAATCTATTGACCGAACGTGGCGTCATTGTTTCTCGCGAGACGAGCCGTGACGGGTGAACGCGGTTCGCGTACCAACTTGACTCCAAGATCCACACTCACCGTTTGCGGCCGGCAGAAAAATAGCTCTGATCGCATCCTCATACAGAACAAAAGACAAAGTCAGGGGCTTTGGCTGTCCGTTGATGTCGAAGGGGCCCGCTGTTAAGTTCTGGCCTACGCCCTGCAAGGGGCGCGCCGTCGCTGACCCGCGCCTTGCGGCAAAGCCAGAAAATGATGCCCCGCCGGGGATGGGCGGGGCATCGGGTGTGAGCAGTGCAAGTCCTTGAACTAGACTTCTTCACCACCGCCCAGGCCGGAGAGCAAGTCGCTGTCGTCAGTGATCTCGCCAAGTATAGCCGTGCCGCCACCGAGAAGACCTCCGACGGCGCCGTCGCTGTCAGTCAAGCCTGCGAGCAAACCATCTTCACCGCCGAGCGCGCCACTGAGCAGGCCGTCTTCCCCGGTCAGTCCCGAAAGAAGCCCTTCATCGCCACCGATCAGTCCACCAAGCAGACCTTCATCGCCGGTTAGCGTGGACAGGATATCGGTGTCGGGGTCCAACAGGCCGTCCAGTATGCCGCCATCTTCCGCCTCGGCCGAGCCTTCGCCCAGAAGACCTTTGCCGGTCAGGTTGCCGACAAGACCCTCATCCCCGGTCACATCGGCCAGAAGGCCGTCATTCCCCACGACGTCCCCGAGCAGGCCGTCTGATCCGGTAAGGTCGCCTAGCGCGCCGTTGTTACCAGTGAGATCACCAAGCAAGCCTCCATCGGCAATTGCCGGGTCCAACAAGCCACCATCGCCTTCTGTCACGCTACCGAGCAATCCCCCCAGCAGCCCGTCATCGCCAGTCAGTCCCGCCAGCAGACCATCCTCGCCGCCAACGAGGCCGCCGAGTGGGCCATCTTCACCAGTCAGTCCCGCCAGCAGACCATCCTCGCCGCCAACGAGGCCACCAAGTGGACCGTCATCCCCGAGAACTCCGCCCAATAGCCCTTCGTCGCCTAGTAGCGAGTCCAGCGGTCCCTCTTCGTCGTCCGATGTGCCATTGCCCATCAGGCCGGTACCTGTCAGTTCACCAACCAAACCTTCGGCTCCGGTCACGTCTGAAAGCAATCCTTCGTTGCCGACGAGATCCCCGAGAAGGCCTTCGGATCCTGTGACGTCACCCAACGCACCATCGTTACCAGTGAGATCTCCGAGCAGACCTCCATCCGCGATTACTGCGTCGGTCAGGCCGACTTCAGGGGTGATCTGGCCGTCGCCGAGCAACTGCTGCCCCAAGAGCTGTTCGGACAATTCGCCAATCGGCGTGCCTTCCCCTGCAAGCTCGCCGAGCAGACCGTCGGAGCCTGTGATATCGCCAAGCACCCCTTCGTTGCCGGTCACCGCACCCAGCACACCGTCATCCGCGACGATCGGGTCAAGGATGCCGACTTCAGACGCGGGATCTGTCCCGTCGGTTGGGTCCGTTCCGTCCGTGGGATCTGTCCCGTCTGTTGGATCTGTCCCATCGGTTGGGTCCGTTCCGTCCGTGGGATCGGTTCCGTCTGTTGGATCTGTCCCGTCGGTTGGGTCCGTTCCGTCCGTGGGATCGGTTCCGTCTGTTGGATCTGTCCCGTCGGTTGGGTCCGTTCCGTCCGTGGGATCGGTTCCGTCTGTTGGATCTGTCCCGTCGGTTGGGTTCGTTCCGTCCGTGGGATCGGTTCCGTCTGTTGGATCTGTCCCGTCGGTTGGGTTCGTTCCATCCGTGGGATCGGTTCCGTCGGTCGAGTCAGTCCCGTCTGTCGGCGTCTGCTCATCGTCATCGTCATCGTCGTCGGAGCCACCGCCGCTGGACGCCAGCAGGCCCAATGCGCCCAAGCCAGCCGCACCCGCGACAAGAGCTTCTTCATTCAAGCCCGCGCCGAGCCCTGCTTCACCTTCTTTGACATTGATAACACCTTCGACGCCCGTGAAGGTGCCATCTTCGAACATCAGACGATGCGCGGCGCCGCCTTCAGCGAGCGTGTAGAAATCATTGACGAGAATCTTGTCGCCATTGGCGAGCTCGACGACGAGGCTGTCCCCGGATTTTACGTAGCGGGCAATATCGTCGGGGCCGGCATTGATCGTAATCTCCGTTGCAGCACCGGCCTGGATAGCTTGAGTGGCCATGAAATTTTCCCCGTTTTTCAGCCCGAAGGCCAGTTATATGCTAAGGTACTTGTGTATGTCTTTAGTATGTATCCTACATACATACTTTTGGCGGGTCAATCTTGAAGTTCGAGATTCTGCAACTTCGTGCCCGCAACGTTAAATGGTCTCTTGTTGCGCATGAGTAGCGCGGCGATAGTCGCCGGGCAGGATTGATTTTGAGAGGACGGAAAATTCTGATGGCGGCAGGCTCGCAGGAAGAGATTCGGGACACGACTGTCACCGGTGTGGCACAAATGCGAGCATCCACCCGCCCGGTGCTGCAGGCGATCGCCAAATTGATAGCAACCGACCGCCGCCCATCTGTTCTGGCAACAACATCAGGCGAAGTTCTCTTGGCAAATTCTTCGGCGAATCGAATAGGATTTGGCCAAGATTCACTGGTCGAGAAGCTCGACTGGGTCAGTGTTCGGGATCGCGCCAAACGCGCAGGCGTGGCGCAAGTTTCGACCGTCGTGGGAAGTTTGAAACTCGAGGGTGAGCTTGTACAGCTTTCTCTCGGGCCCGTTGATGGCTTTCTTCTACGTCTGTCCGAGAGCGAAAGTGAAGTGAGCTGGCTCCGCAATCGCGCGCGGTCAGCGACGTTGTTGCGTGTGGCGCATGACCTGCGTACGCCGATTCAGTCCCTTGTTGCGGTGGCGGAATCGGCCCTTGGCGAAAACCAAAAGGATGTACAACGCGCTGATGTTCAGCGGACCAAATTGCGCAGAGCGGCGGATCTGGCGCTGGATCATATCAGCAACGTCTTGTCCGTCATTCGAGGCGAACAGGGGGTTTCAGGGCTGCTTCCTGACGAAGATTTTTCAATCGTCGAAGAACTTCGCAGCCTGCTGGCAATGGTTGAACCCATTGCGGAAAGCCGGGGAACGAAGCTGGTCTTGACCCTGGAGGCACCCGAATATCTGCGACTTCATGGCCCGCTGCGTTTTGTCCGCGCACTGTACCAGAACATGCTGGACAATGCGGTCAAGTACGGTGGTTCCCATGTTGATGTGACACTGCGATGCGAACCCTTGCCGGCAGATGCATTTGAGGAGGAACTGACCGACGAGCGCTGGAACGTGTATCTGGAGGTTGCCGATAGAGGCGGTGGACTACCGAAGGAACAACGAGCGCGATTGGAGCAACTGGCGGGGCAACCCCGCCAAGTGGCTCCGGCGGACAGTCAGGCCCCTGATGGCACGCGTCCGTCTGCCGGTCTGAACGTTTTGGCCCACGCGTTGCGTCAGCTCGGCGGTGAATTGGAAATCCTTGACCGCGATGGCGTCATGGGATCGCAACCAGGAGACACCACCGACCGGGAACGTGGAACAGTGCTGCGCGTTCAGTTCAGCTTGCCCGCTGCGTCAGCGGCGGGCATTGAGGCCGAACCGCAGGCCATCCTTTCGGAAACCCAACCATTGAAGAACCGCTATGTCCTGCTGGTTGAAGATAGTCCGGCCAGTCGGGAGTGGCTGTCTCGGATTCTCGTGACGGCTGGCGCGCAGGTCAAGGCGGCGGCGAGCGGTCCTGAAGCATTGAAGCTGCTGGACGACTCCTGGCAGGACATAGAAGTCGTTCTCACGGATGTCACCTTGCCGCAGATGAGCGGTATCGATCTTGCACGCCGCATTCGTGACGGTGAGCCCCCACTGCGTGGGCCTTGGCGTGGCAGCGTGGTGGGCCTGACCGCACATGTCGATGACCGCATTCGCAGTGCGTGCAGAGAGGCGGGAATGCTGCGGGTTCTCGAAAAGCCAATACGTCCAGCGCAACTTTGCAAGGCGCTGTCCGAAGTTTTGACCACGCCGGAAACGGTACCTGCGAAAGGGAAAGCGAACGGGAAGGGACGCGTGGCCGGGGATCCAACGGCACCAATCGATCAGGAAACGGTTTCCGACTTGATCGATCAGTTCGGTACCGAAGGCGCGATAGGTTTTATGGAGCGTGCGCGCCGCGAGGCACTGTCGGTTCTTGAGGAAATCGAGCGTGATGGTGTTGGTCCGGACACGGGGCGCCAGCTTCACGCGGCAACGGGCGCAAGCGGGCTAACAGGTCTTGCTCTGATCGAGTGTCGCTTGCGCGCGGTAGAACTGGTTGTCGAGGGGGGTGGTCATGATCTCGCGCCGCTCTTGGAGGCATTGAAAACCGCCCTGTCGCAGACTGCCGAGGCGATCGACGCCCTGCGGTAGAAACCTCGCGCAAAACCACCGATTCCGCCGGTCCGACTTGTTCGCCGCAGGCCAGATGTATAATTGCTGGTTGGAGGTCGTCGCAGTTTTTGCCTAAGATCAAGCCTTGAGCAGTTTGGTAGTGGCCACGGAAAATGCGTTATCTTTCAGATGTTTCCCGGTCTGACGCTTATGATGATCACTTGCAGAGAGCCGATTCGATGAACAAACAAGAGACACAAATCTACCGGGTTCTGATTGCAGACGACCATGCGATGATCTTGGAAATGTTCGAGCACTACCTAGGAAATATCCAGGATGTCTCGATTGACACTGCGCCAGACCTTGACGCTGCAATATCCAAGATTGACGCCGAGGAAGGCTTCGATCTCGTGCTGGTTGATTTGAACATGCCCGGAATGAATGGGCTATCCGGATTGGGTAAGGCGATCGAGCACAACAACGGCAAACCTGTCGGAATCCTGACGAGCAATCCGGCACCTCATATCGTGACGGAGATCCTTGCCTTGGGCGGTGCGGGCGTCGTGTTGAAAACTGCGGCATTGAAGAATCTCGCCAACGAAATACGGTTCATGGCATCTGGCGGACGCTATATTCCAGTCGAACTGATAGAGCGGCAGCAAAAGATGCGCGAGAGAACCGATACGCCTCTCTCGGAACGAGAGATGACGGTTCTGGCGCTGCTGGCCGAGGGAAAATCCAACCGCGAGATCGGGGCGAGCCTGTCATTGGCAGAGCCGACAGTGAAAATGCACGTCAAGTCGATCTGCACGAAGCTCGAAGCCAACAACCGTACACAGGCAGTCGTTGTCGCCCGCAATCAGAACATCATCTGACAATCAGACCAGTCGATCAATTTATTAAATACGAAAGTATAGTTAACATACTAAAGTATTTACATCGGCGAAATGGTCGCTACTGTTGCTTTGTGCAATAGCGTTCTGTGAAACAAGGAGACGTCCATCGAATGTCCAAGCCAGTGATTGTCTTCGCAGGCGCCGTTTATCCGGGACAATTTGGAAGGCTCTGCGAATTCTTGCGGGCGACTGGCATGGCGGAAAGTTACTTTCTGACAACGCCCGGGCATCGGGATCGTAACAAGGACAAGGGGGATCATATCCTGAGTTTTGTGCCCGATGGCAAGATTATCGGCGATCAAAGCTACTACTACTCGGCCAAGGTTGAACGCTCGGCACGGATCGGGCGCGGGCTTCGCAACGCAGTCAAGGAACTTGAAAAGAAACGCCCTATCGACGTCATCGTGGCCCATTCCCTGTGGGGCGCACCCCACTTCCTGTATGACGAGATCGACGCCGCGATAGTAAGCTATATCGAGTTCCCGAGTTACCGGTGCCACGGATGGGACCCGAAATACCCGCCTGATGACGCGCAGCGCATGGCCGACAAGAATACCGAAATGCTCAATTTTCACCAGGCGCTTCGCAGCGATCTCGTGATTTGCCCCAGCCATCATGCGAAGCAGATGTTTCCCCAGGCACTGCAGTCGAATATCGAGGTGCAACTCGAAGGCTTCGATATCAAACCCGTGGATGAACGTGCCATCAAAGACGACGCTACTGCGCCCTTTACCATTGGGTTCGCGGCGCGAGATCTGTCCAGTTCCAAGGGATTTGAAACCTTCGTGCGACTCGTGGACCGGCTTGTGCGGCTGGGGGTCGACGCGCGGTTCGTGGCACTTGGTGGTTCTGGCGTTACCACCTACGGCTATGAAGAACAGTGGGTGCAGCGCAAATATGGTGGCGATGTCGAAAACTTTCGCGATCACCTGATGCGGGAATATCCGATCGTTGCGGACCGGATCGAGTTTCCAGGACCTCTGCCTTACGACGCGTTCGCAGAAAAAGTCATGGATACGGATCTGTTTCTGTATCCCCTGCAGTACGGGGTGGCCAACTGGGGCCTTGTCGAAATTCTGGGGCGCGGGGGCTGTGTCATCGCGCCGGACAGGGGCTACGCGTCGGAACTGCTAATTGATGACATCAACGGTCGGCTTCTGCCGGATGATGACGATATCTGGATCGAAGAAATTCTTGCTCTCCAGAAAGACCCTGCCCGGCGCTATCGCTACGGTCGCGCGGCGCAAGCCTTGGCGGCTCAGTTCAGCCTGCCAGCCGTTGCGCCACGCTACATGCGACTGTTCAGACAGGCGATGGACAAGCGCCGACGCCGACAGACCGCATCGCGACCAACCTAGAAGGTTGCGCTTATACTAAGACCGAACAACTGGGCATTGTCGTCTGCTTCCTTCTCGACGGGATGGGCGAGGTAAAGCGACACGGGCGTGTTCGCGACGTCGAACGTGGCCGAGACCCCGACGGTGCTGCGCCTGTGCCAGTCATCGTCAATCTGTCCGTTCAGTGTGTCGTCAAGACCCCAGACGCCGCCAGTCTCAACGAAGATTCCCCCACGAAGCGAATGGCCCAGCAGGTCGCCCAGGTCGCGCTGCAGTTCAAGCGACCCAACGAGGAACCTGTTGCCTCCGAGAACGTCATCGTCATCGCGAGGTCCGATCCCGCGCGGCGCGAAACCACGGAAGGTGTTCGCCCCCGGGAAATACCTATCAATGGCGCGGGTGGCATTGTCATCCAACCCCTGTACATATCCGCCGTTCAGTCCAAGCAGCACCCGCATGTCAGGTGACAACGGCATTCGATAGACAAGCTCGGCCCGTGTGTCTGATAGCGGATCATCCGTGCCGATGTTCCAGAAGTATTGGTCCAGCCGCAGCGACACTCCGGGCTGAATCTCCGGCTCATCTTGCTGTTCTCCGAGCAGGGATACATAGTCCAGGGCCAGCCTCAGATAGGGGGCGTCGACCGAAGCTTCTTCTGTCAGCAACAACTCACTGGCTCCGTCTTCGACGTCTTCCATGCGGTGATCCCGGTAGCCCGCCCCAACCTCTGCCCGGACCCGGTCGGACGGGGTCCATGCAAGGAAGATGTCGCCGCGAAGGCTGTCCTCCTTGTATCGCAAATCGTCGTAATCGGTCCGATAGCCTTCCAGATCAATGCCAGCGTCAAGTGCCGGCCCCAAAGCGTCGGCACGATAGAGCGCAGCGCTGTAGCGGTGGGTTTCGCGACCCAAATCAAGATGGAGAGCGCCGAATGTGTCTGGGAACAGGTTGTAACGTTCAAAGGAGAAACTCAGCACAGCCCCGTCCTGGGTGTCGTAGGAAAGCGCACCCTCGACCCGGCCCGGACGCATCTCGATCTCTTCGACTTCGATTATGAGCGAGCCGTTTTCTTCGTACAACTGAACAGCTTCAAAGACCCCGGTTGACATCAGGCAGTCTTCGATGGCCCGGAGCTCGAATTCAAGATAATCGATGCCGGCCGCGGTGCCACAGGTCATGCGGATATCTTGCTCCGGCACGAACTCGGACCCGCGCACTTCCACGCTGTCGTAGATCCTGGCGTCTGCGGATGAAGCGATAGCTGCTCCGAAAGCGACGCTTACCGT
>NZ_CP042261.1:0-37500 GCF_007855645.1 Qingshengfaniella alkalisoli | reverse complement strand
CCGAGGTTCGATGTCAGCACGATCAGCGTCTGCTTGAAATCGACCGTCCGGCCCTGGCCATCCGTCAGCTGCCCGTCATCGAGAACCTGCAACAGCACGTTGAAGACGTCGGGATGCGCCTTTTCGACCTCGTCGAACAGCACAACCTGATACGGCCTGCGTCGCACAGCCTCGGTCAGCACACCACCTTCGTCATACCCTACATAGCCGGGAGGCGCACCGATCAACCGAGCGACGGCGTGTTTTTCCATGAATTCGCTCATGTCGATACGCACCATCGCGCTGTCATCGTCGAACAGGTATTCAGCGACGGCCTTGGTCAGTTCCGTCTTACCGACACCGGTCGGGCCAAGGAACAGGAAGGAACCGAGCGGGCGATTCTCATCGTTAAGCCCCGCCCGCGCTCGGCGCACTGCATTGGCCACTGCTGTTACGGCCTGCTTCTGACCGATCACACGCCTGCCAAGTTCTTCTTCCATGCGCAGCAGCTTTTCGCGCTCGCCTTCGAGCATCTTGCTGGTAGGAATGCCCGTCCAACGTTCAACCACCTCGGCGATCTGCTCGGGCCGAACCGCTTCTTCCACCATCGGACCTTCGCCTTCGGATGCCTCAGCCGCGGCCAGTTGCTTTTCAAGCTGCGGGATCACACCAAAGCGCAATTCACCGGCGCGGGACAGATTGCCTTCGCGCGATGCGATTTCCATCTCCGCCTTGGCCTTGTCGATCTGCTCTTTCAGGCTGCGGGCGCTTTCCAGCTTGTCGCGTTCAGCCTGCCAACGAGCCGTCAGTTCAGAGGACCGCTCCTGCAGTTCCGACAATTCGCCTTCCAGCTTTTCAAGCCGGTCCTTCGATGCGGCATCGTCTTCTTTCTTCAGAGCCTCGGCCTCGATCTGCTTTTGCAGGATTTCGCGGTCTAGCGCGTCCAACTCCTCGGGCTTGCTGTCCACGGCCATCCGCAGACGAGACGCAGCTTCATCGACGAGGTCGATTGCCTTGTCCGGCAGGAACCGATCCGTGATGTAGCGATGTGACAAGGTTGATGCCGCCACCAAGGCAGAGTCGCTGATCCGAACGCCATGGTGCAGCTCGTACTTTTCCTTGATGCCGCGCAGGATAGAAATCGTGTCCTCGACCGTTGGCTCTTCGACCATGACCGGCTGGAAACGACGTGCAAGCGCCGCGTCTTTCTCGACATGCTTACGGTATTCATCAAGCGTTGTGGCGCCGACGCAGTGAAGCTCCCCGCGCGCGAGCGCCGGTTTCAGCAGGTTGGATGCATCCATGGCACCATCGGTTTTGCCCGCGCCCACCAGCGTATGCATCTCGTCAATGAACAGGATGATCTCGCCCGCGGCCGCGGTGATTTCCGACAGGATCGACTTCAGCCGTTCCTCGAATTCGCCACGATACTTCGCGCCGGCGATCAGCGCGCCCATGTCGAGCGCCATCAGCTTCTTGTTGCGCAACGATTCCGGCACATCGCCATTGATGATCCGCAGGGCCAGACCTTCGGCTATCGCGGTTTTACCAACACCAGGCTCACCAATCAGAACAGGGTTGTTCTTGGTCCGGCGGCTGAGCACCTGCATGGTGCGGCGGATTTCATCGTCGCGCCCGATGATCGGGTCGATCTTGCCGTCCCGCGCCGCTTCGGTCAGGTCGCGCGCATATCGCTTAAGCGCATCATAGCCTTCTTCGGCGCTCGCAGTATCCGCGGTACGTCCCTTCCGCAGGTCATCGATCGCGGAATTCAGGTTCTGCGCAGACACAGCCCCCGCCTGCAAAGCCTCTTTCGCTTTGGACCGGACGACCGCCAGCGCGGTTAAGATGCGCTCAACGGGCACGAAACTATCGCCCGCCTTGGTCGCAATCTTTTCGGCCTCATCCAGAACCTTGGCTGTCTGAGGGTCCATGTAGATCTGCCCGGTATCCCCACTGACCTTAGGAACCCGGTTCAGCGCCACGTCCACGGCTTCGCGCACGCGTGCGTCCGATCCGCCCGATCGCTTGATCAGGTTCGACGCCAGCCCTTCAGGGTCATCCAGCAATGCCTTGAGTAAATGTTCGGGCGCCAGTTTCTGGTGGCTTTCCCGTGTAGCAATGGTCTGCGCTGCCTGCAGGAAGCCACGCGACCGCTCCGTGAACTTTTCTAAGTTCATCGCATTCTCCTTTCATAAGCGCCCATGTTGCGGTGCCTGCTTTGCAGCACACCAAATCGGGCCTCGCTTAGGGAAATGGGGGTCGTCCGCCGCCATTGCAAGATTGCAACTCACGACATGTAGAAACGCCGGAGCACTGATTGCTCCGGCGTGAAGTAGTTGAGACTTACTGACTTGTCGCTGGCTCTTCTGCGGCCGGCTCTGCAGGTTCGGTCGGCGCATCGGTCGCGGGTGCCTCGGCTGCGGGTTCTTCCATCGGTGCGGTCGCCTCTGGCGCGTCATCGCCGGACATGAAGAAGTAGACTGCGAGCAGTATGATCACGATCACCGCGACAATAATCGAAATCATCCGACCTGACCCACCGGGCGCAGGTGACTTCGGTTGATTTGGATCTGGTGGCATAGTCATTGAAAACCTCCATTAAGATGCTTCCTAAAACGTATCACATTTCGATAAGTTCCCTAACGGAAAGATAAAACCGCGCCTTGACATAGCTCTCTCGGCAGAAAACCGCGCGCCAATCGCTTGCTAAACATCCTCAGCCGTTCTACGCGCACCTCGTATTAACTGGAGTCGCCCATGATACAGACAGATGAACGACTGATTGTTGCGCTAGACGTAGCCGACGCCTTGACCGGCCTGAAACTGGCCGAACGGATTGGGCCGCAGGTCAACTTCTATAAGATCGGGCTGGGAATGCTTTGTGGCGGCGGGTTGGCGCTGGCCAATGAGTTGAAACAAGAACATGGAAAACGCGTCTTTCTGGATATGAAGTTGTTCGACATCGGCGCGACGGTCGAGGCAGCGGTAAAGGGGATCGCTCAGTTCGATCTGGATTTTCTGACCGTGCATGGTGACCCGCATGTCGTCCGCGCCGCGAAAGCAGGTGCCGCCCGCAGCGAAACCAAGATCCTGGCGGTGACGATCCTGACATCACTGGAACGCGGCGACCTCGATGACGCCCTGATCCGCGACGGCGATATCCGCGACATCGTACAGGAACGCGCCGGACGTGCATTTGAGGCGGGTGCTGACGGCATCATCGCATCACCGCAGGAAGCCGCATTGATCCGTGCCCTTCCTGAATCCAAGGGCCGGTTAATCGTAACGCCTGGTGTGCGGCCCGTAGGTGCAAGCTTGGGCGATCAAAAACGCGTGGCAACGCCTGCACAGGCGATTGCTGACGGCGTTGATCACATCGTGGTTGGCCGCCCGATCTGGCAGGCCGATGATCCTGCCGCAGCCGCACGCGAGATTGTCGCTGAAATGAACTCGCCCCAAGCCGCGCAACCAAACGGCTGATACGCGAACGGCCCGGCATATGTCGGACCATATCATTCTAGCGCCTGTCGTTCGCCTACTCGGCAGCTATGGCGAAACCCGGAAGCGCAGACGCGCGCGTTTCGCGGTAAGCATCGGCCACCACTTCGCCCACGATCTCTGCCGTCGCACCGCTGAGCGTCCAACCCAGATGCCCATGCCCAGTGTTGTAGAAGACACGTGCATGCTTGCCGCGCCCGACCCTTGGCATCATGTTCGGCATCATCGGACGCAGGCCCGCCCATGGGACCACCTGCTCGGTCGAGACGCCCGGGAAGTAGCGCTCGCACCACTCCACCAGCGGACGCACACGATCTGCACGAATATCTCGGTTGTAGCCGTTGAACTCTGCCGTGCCCGCAAGACGGAATCGATCCGCACCCAGACGAGAGGTCACAATCTTGGCGTCGTCATCCAGTAGCGACGCCATCGGCGCCGCCGCTTGGCTGGCCGCATCATTCAGGTTGACGGTGATCGAATAGCCTTTGACCGGATATATGTTCACACGGTCACCGAAGCCTTTCGCCAGCGCCCGGCTTCCGACACCCGCAGCGACCACCACGCCATCGAAACAACGCGTCTCGCCCGTATCGTCGCTGATCTCGACAGCGTCGTCCTTTGCAGTAGCGCCGGTCACGCCGTAGCCCATACGGAAAGTCACCCCTTGCCCGCGCAGCCATTCGGCCAGACCGTAGGTGTATTTGTGGATGTCACCCGTGCTGTCGCTCTCCGTCCAGAAACCACCAGCGAAGTCACCTTGCAGGTTCGGTTCCTTTTCCTGGATCTCAGACGGGGACAATTCGATCCGCTCAAGTCCCGCTTCGCCGTAAAGCTTGTTGGCCTTGCGTGCCTTGTCGAGATCTTTCTGCGTCTTGTAGAAATGCAGGATGCCGGCCGGGCTGTGATCGAAATTCACACCAGCGCGTTCGGCCATCGCATGAAATGCAGGGCGCGCCGTTTGCGCCAATCGCGCCGTTTCAATCGTGTTGGCTTTGTATTGCGGGATCGCGGCCAGAAACTCGGTCATCCAGCTGATCTTGTGCCAGCTGGGCTTCGGGTTGACCAGGAGCGGTGCGTCCGATGTCAGCATCCACTTGATGCCCTTCAGCACGGTGGCCCAAGTGTTCCATACTTCGCCATTCGATGCCGAAAGCTGGCCACCATTGGCAAAGCTGGTTTCCATCGCCGCATAGCGCTGACGATCATAAACGGTTACCTCAAAGCCCCGCTCGTGAAGCTGAAACGCCGTGGTCACGCCGGTTATACCGGCGCCAAGAACTGCAATATGAGGCACAATGCCCTCCGAAGGTCAGGCGAGATTCGTCCCGCCGTTACCCCCTCCGTCAAGAACCTGAGAGATTCACCGCCACGGGAATCAGTCCTGCGACGACTTGCTCCTTCGGTGGGCCGATGTGCGACCGCTCTTCGGAGTCTGTAACCCAGCCCGGTCCTGGAACCTGAGAGTTTTCGGGGCGATTGCTCCTTCGGTGGCGGCGATCCGCTCTCTCCCGGGGTGGTGACTGATCTTCAAAATAGCATTGTAACAGCTTTGCGGCAATTCCTATTGACGGACTCCGTCGCTGATATTTCGGGCGGTTCAAGAACGCCGTTCCGCATAGATTCCGGTCATGCTAAGGCTGGGACAGCCCATCCATGCCGGTTTGCCCAGATGCCCTCCCTGTGCCGAGATTGCCTGACCCAGTTTGATTCAGGCCGCCGTTGCCCCGACTGCGGTAGTCCGAGGATCATTGCGCATCCCGAGTTGCTCGACTTGTCCATCGCTCACATGGATTGTGACGCCTTCTATGCGTCCGTCGAAAAGCGCGACAATCCGGAACTCCGCGACAAACCCGTTATCGTTGGTGGCGGTCAGCGCGGTGTGGTCACAACCGCCTGCTACATCGCCCGCATCAAGGGTGTGCGTTCGGCCATGCCCATGTTTCAGGCCAAGAAGCTGTGCCCAGAAGCCATCATCGTCAAGCCGCGCTTTCAGGCCTACACGGAGGCCTCTCGCGCCATCCGGCAGATGATGGACGAACTGACCCCGGAAATTGAGCCTCTATCCTTGGATGAAGCCTTCATGGATCTGACCGGCACGTTGAAGCTGCATGGCGCGCCGCCAGCGGTCATGTTAGCGCGCTTGATCAAACGCATGCAGTCAGAACTGGGTCTGTCCGGATCCATCGGCCTGTCCCACAACAAGTTCCTCGCCAAGATCGCGTCCGACCAGGACAAGCCACGCGGTTTTTCGGTGATCGGCAAAAGGGACACCGCAAGTTTTCTACATGACAAGCCCGTCACGATCATCTGGGGCGTGGGACGTGCAGGCCAGGCAACGCTGGAATCCGTAGGCATTCGGACCATTGCCGACCTGCTTCGCTGGGAACGCCGCGATCTGCATGCCCGCTTTGGCAGCATGGGCGAACGGCTGTGGCATCTTGCGCGCGGCGAAGATCGCCGCCGCGTGTCCGCAAGCACGCCGATAAAGTCGATCTCCAACGAGACCACCTTTTTTGAAGACACCGCAGATCCTGACATCCTTGACGGGCATATCTGGCGGCTATCCGACAAGGTTTCTTCGCGGGCCAAGGCTAAAGGACTGTCGGGTCGGGTGGTCACGCTAAAGGTCAAGCGGTCGAATCATGCGATCCTGACTCGCCGTCATTCCCTTAGGGGACCCACTCAACTTGCCGACACCATCTATCACGAAGCGCGGGCGCTTTATGATCAGGTTGGGCAGCAAGGACCATTCCGCTTGATTGGCGTGGGGATCAGTGACCTGACCTCCGCCGAACATACCGATTTCATCGGGGATTTACTGGATGCCGGCGCACAAAGGCGCGCCCAAGCAGAGCGCGCGACAGACGCGATTCGTGAACGGTACGGTCGCGACGCCATCCGGAAAGGCCGATCGCTGCGGTAACTATTCCGCCGCCAGCGGCAGAGCTCCCTGTCCGAATTCTGCGATCCGTGCAATGACACGCCCGATCATCTGCCGCACCTCTTGGAAATCGGCATTCGGACAGACCCGCCGCTCATCCATGTAGAGGGCTCGATCCAGTTCCATCTGGATCACATGCTGGTTTCGAACAGGCCGCCCGTAGGTCTGAGTTACATACGCGCCAGCAAACGGCGTGTTACGCGCCACGCGCAGACCTTCTTGCTGAAACGCCGCTTCCACAGCATCCATGATCTCGGGTGACGCTGCCGCCCCGAAACGATCGCCAAGCACAACCTGCGGCGGTGCCCCGCCAGACGAATGATTCTCGATCGCCTCATGCGGCATGGAATGGCAGTCGATCAGGATCGACTGGCCAAATTTCTGGCGCTGTTCGTCGATTAATCCCGCAAGAGCACGATGATAGGGATGCCAGACTGTGTCGATTCGGGCCAACGCTTCATCGCGCGTGATCTTGCCGCGATAGATCGCCTTGCCATTGGCCACGACGCGCGGAATCACTCCCAATCCCGAAGAGACGCGCGGGTTATGCCCAGCACGACGAATACCGGCGACAAGCGCGGGGTCCAGTTCGTCGGACGCTCTGTTCAGGTCGATATAGGCGCGCGGCATGCAAGCCAGCAGCAAGGGTGCACCGAATAGCGGGGCATCCTCGATCAACTGATCCATGTAGGCGTCTTCGGACGAACGAATCGAGTGCTCGTCCAGAATCGTGCTTTCAAGAAACGCCGGGTCGTATCGGCGCCCGCTGTGGGGAGACGCGAAAACCACGCAGCTCTGCGCATTTTCCGGACGAACGATCTTGTATGCCACGACGCTAACCCCAGATTGACCCAACCAATATAGATGAATTCTTCAGAATGCCAAAAGCCCCTTGCGCACGGTTTCGAGTCCTTTTATAGACCCTGCACCGACGCGGAGCCTTCCGCGTCTTGTTCTTTGAGGAACGGGGCGCTTGGCGAAGGGGTCGCAGAAATTCGGGCGGTTAGCTCAGCGGTAGAGCACTACGTTGACATCGTAGGGGTCACTGGTTCGATCCCAGTACCGCCCACCATTCACCGCTTCTCGGCTGAGGAGCACAGGTTCAACCGGGCGCATTCGACGCGCCGCGACAGAAGGAGAAGGCCATGAAGGTCAGAAACTCGCTTCGCTCGCTCAAGCAGCGTCACCGCGATTGCCGCGTCGTGCGCCGCAAGGGCCGGGTCTATGTTATCAACAAGACCCAGCGTAAGTTCAAAGCTCGCCAAGGCTGAGCCAACATTACGCTTTCGAAGAACGGGCCGCCCAATGGGCGGCTTTTTCTTTTTATGTCCGGCTCCAGCCGCGTGCCCTAAAGTTCGTTCTGATGTTCCGATTGCCGTGTCCAGAACAGCAGTCGGATCGCCCCATGCGCGTTGTGAAAGCCCCGGCTATGCTGATGGATACCCGACGCGACCCGAATCGACCGCAGGTTTTCCGGCGCAACGATCGAGACACATTCGGCGTGCTCGGTACAAGCAAAGCCATAACGTATCGCCGCCTGCGCGGCCTCGGCGGCGAACCCGTTGCCGCGCTGGCTCTCGGTAATATGGTAGCCGACTTCCAGGAGCTGGCGATTCTCGACCTTCTGCATCGACAACCCGCAATCGCCCACGAATTCTCCGGTATCCTTCCGATGCAGGAGCCACAACCCGAACCCGTGCACATCATAGCTTTCACGATTCCATCCGATCCACTTGCGACACTCCGCATGCCCGCCCATTGATGGGTAGTGCCGCCGCGCCTCCGCATCCGAGAACAGCGCGTAGATCAGGCCTTCATCCTGAAGGGTCATCTGGCGAAACTGCAATCGATCTGTCGATTTGGGAACGGCCATCGCGGCCTCCGGTCAACTGGGGTCTTACCAAGTTACCATAGCGCAGTTTACGGAAAAATTCGCCCGTTCGATTAGATCAGACCGGCTCCTCAGCCAGTTCTTCTTCCAGACGGGCCCGCGCAGGCGGCAATTTGCGACGACGTTGGTCACGTTCGATATAGGCCCAACTTATAACGCCGACGAACAGACCAAGCGCGCACAGAACAAAATTCATCGTGTGGACGTCATGCTGCCCCATGGCGCTCGACAGCGCGATATAGCCGTAGACCCAGAAAGCGCCAAATCCGACGATGCACCCAAGCGCGCTCAGTTTCCGCATTTTCTCTCCCCACAATGCGGTCTCCATTCAAATGCGCTACGCGGAAAGGGTCAAGCGGCAGATGCGACATTTCTTCACCTCTGTCGTCAGCTCGCCTCGGCGCGCACGGCCGCGAATTTGAACTCAGGAATCATGCCAAAAGGATCTATCGCCGGATTCGTCAGCAAGTTCGCCGCGGCTTCCACAAAAGCAAACGGCAGGAATACCATGTCTTCGGACACGGCCCTGTCCGCTCGCGCCATCAGCGTGATGGATCCTCGCCGTGTTGTCAGCCGTATGTCTGCCCCCGGCACCACACCAAGTCGGCGCAGTGTACGAGGGTGGAGAGAACAGTTCGCTTCGGGCTCGACCGCATCCAGAACGCTCGCGCGACGCGTCATGGCCCCCGTGTGCCAGTGCTCCAGCTGACGGCCTGTCGTCAAGATCATTGGAAACTCGGCGTCCGGCGTTTCATCCGGCGCGATGATAGACGCCGGTGTAAATCTGGCTCTCCCTCCCTCCCGCGGGAAGCCGTCTCCGAACACGATGGGCTGGCCCGGGTCATCCGGTGACTGGCTGGGATAAGTCACGGCCCCTTCCGACGCGACGCGGGCCCAAGTGATGTTATCGAGGCTTGGCATGCCGCGCTTCATCTCGGCAAAGACTTCTGAAGGGTCACAATAGCTCCAATCCAGACCCAGACGTCTCGCCAGATCCTGCGTGATTTCCCAATCCGGCCGCGCCTGTCCGGGTGGTGGTACGGCGGGATGACCCATCTGTACCTGGCGGTTCGTGTTCGTCACGGTCCCGGACTTTTCATAGAAGGCCGCCGCGGGGAGCACCACATCGGCATACATCGCCGTTTCGGTCAGAAAGATGTCCTGCACCACCAGATGGTCCAGCTTCGCCAGCGCGGCGCGCGCATGGTCTAGATCAGGGTCAGACATCGCCGGGTTTTCTCCGAGGATATACATACCTTGCACCCAGCCCGCATGCACAGCATCCAGAATTTCCGTAACCGTCAGACCCTTCTGATCACTGAAATCGCCGCTTTTCCATATTTCGGCAAATGAACTGCGCACACCCTCATCGGTCACCGGCTGGTAGTCAGGCAGGAACATCGGGATCAGTCCCGCATCCGACGCCCCTTGCACATTGTTCTGTCCTCGAAGCGGGTGCAACCCGGTGCCCGGACGTCCGACATGGCCGCACATCAGTGCCAGCGAAATCAGACAGCGGGAATTATCCGTGCCGTGGATATGCTGGCTGACGCCCATACCCCAGAAGATCATGCCTGTCGTCGCAGTCGCAAAGTCCCGCGCGACCTCGCGGAGCGTCCGTGCAGGCACGCCGCATAGCGGCTCCATCTCCTCGGGCGCAAACCCTTCGAGATGCGCAGCCAGCGCGTCCCAGTTTTCGGTGAACCCTTCGACATACTGCCGGTCGTAAAGCTGCTCCGTCACGATTACGTGCATGATTGCATTCAGCATCGCCACATCTGTACCGGGTCGGAATTGCAGCATGTGGGTCGCGTGACGCTTCAGGGACTGGCCGCGCGGGTCCATGACGATCAGCTTGCCGCCGCGCTTGGCGAATTGCTTGAAATAGGTCGCAGCGACGGGATGGTTCTCGATCGGGTTCGCGCCGATCACGATGGCCACGTCCGCATTCTCGATCTGGTTGAAAGTGGCTGTCACCGCGCCGGAACCTACATTTTCCATCAGTGCTGCAACCGAAGATGCGTGGCATAGACGGGTGCAGTGATCAACATTGTTGTGACCGAACCCCTGCCGGATCAGCTTCTGGAACAGGTACGCCTCTTCGTTGGAACATTTTGCGCTTCCAAACCCCGCAACGCGTTCGCCCGCATCATCCCGCAGCCGCGCCAGACCTGATGCCGCGGCGTCGAGTGCCTCCTCCCAACTCGCCTCGCGAAAATGGCTCAACGGGTTGCCCGGATCGACATTCATACCCTTGAGCGCGCCTTCGCGACGGATCAACGGCTTGGTTAGGCGATGGGGGTGATGAATGTAGTCGAAGCCAAAGCGGCCTTTCACACAAAGTCGCCCCTCATTCGCAGGCCCGTCGATACCATCGACCCACGCGACCTCATCATCCTTGACCTTCAGCGAGACCTGGCATCCCACACCACAGAACGGGCAGACGGATTTTACCTCGCGGTCGAATGCCCTGCTATCACCCCTTTGCCCGGCATCCAGCGCACTGGCTGGCATTAGCGCACCCGTCGGGCAGGCTTGCACGCATTCGCCGCAAGCCACGCAGGTGCTGTCCCCCATCGGGTCGTCCATATCGAACACTGGAAATGCTTCCGCACCGCGCCCCGCCATCCCGATGACGTCATTGACCTGCACCTCACGGCACGCCCGCACGCACAGGCCACACTGAATGCAAGCATCGAGGTTCACGCGCATCGCAACATGGCTGTCGTCGAGCAACGGCACGCGTTCCGGCGCTTTCGGTGGAAAGCGGGTGTGTTCGCTATCTGCCATTTCCCACAGATGCGCGTTGCGATCATGTGCGTGTTCACGTGGCGGCTGGTCCGCGATCAGCAACTCCATCACCGTCTTTCGGGCGCTCGTTGCGCGGGCAGAGGAAGTTTGAACACTCATCCCCGCGGTAGGCTTGCGGATACAGGATGCGGCCAGTACGCGCTCCCCGTCGATCTCCACCATACAGGCGCGGCAATTCCCGTCGGCACGATACCCCGGCACATCGGAATAGCACAGATGCGGTATGTCGGTGCCGCAGCGTTTTGCGACCTGCCAGATGGTTTCATCCGGAGCGGCCTCGACGGTTTTTCCGTCAAGCGTGAAGCGGATGGTGCCTGACATGAGTGCCTTCCTCGCGCATCAGATTTCGCGGCCAAGATGACATGAAGCAATAGCATTGACCATAACGCGGCAACACAGACAGCAACGGGTCAATAAAGCCCGTTTTCGACCGCCGCCACGGAGATCCCCATCGCATCAAGGCCGTTTTCCAGAAAATCAGACAGAAGCGGTGTCTTGGCGAGGTATTCTTCGGTCGGCTGGATCATCTCCTGCCGTGCTGTGTCCACGGCTTCCTCGTACTCGTCGGCAGAAAAACTCTCGCGCCCGATCCACATGATCGCGACCAGATCAAGCTTCTCGTCCTCGGTTAGCCCCGCGATGAAGTCCTTCAGCGCCGCAACAATTGTCTTGTTGCTGGTGCCGGGGTCGCGCATCTCGCGCGCAAGCAGAATGACCTGCGCCACCGTGTCTGCGTGAATCTCAGGCTCCATGAACGACCTCCCATACGAGTCGGTTCAGTGTAACGGCAGCATTCCTATCTGACACGAAAAATCAAACCATCGGAATTCCGTGTGGCCAAGCAGCGGACCTTCGCCTCAAAAACCCGCCAATCCCCGACGAATAAGATTGGCACCCGCCACAACCAGAACCACCAGCATGGCCCGACGAAACCTGACCTGGTTCAAGCGATCCTGAACTCTGAACCCGGCCCACATGCCGACAAGCATTGGTATTACCATCGCCGCCGACAAGGGGAGGGTCTGCGCGTTCAAAACCCCCGACTGCGTATGGGCCAAGGCCAGCGCAACGGCGCCGGCACCATAGATCACCCCCTGCACGCGGATCGCTTCTGCCTTGGGTGCGTCGATCGCCGTCAGATAGGCCACGGTTGGAGGCCCCCATACACCCGACATCCCGCCGATAAACCCTGCGATCGAGCCGATGATCCACTCGATGCGGCCATGATCGCGTGCGGGTTTGGGAATTGCCCAACCTACAAGTTGCGTGATCGCGAACACAGTGATGGGCACACCAATGCCCAGCAACAGCAGATGCTGTGGCAGCACACTAACCAATTGAGCCGAGCAAGATATGAAGAACAATATGGCCCCAAGATAGCGCCAGTATTCGCGTACAACCCGCCAGGCATCTCGCACACCACCTCGAAGCGCCTGTATCGCGTTGGCCAGCAGCGTCGGGATGATAAGCACTCCCAACGCCACATCACCGGGCAGGAAGCTGGCCAGCCCCGAAATCATGATCATCGGCATCGCGAATCCAACCGCGCCCTTCACGAAGCTAGCGATAATGGTGACCGTTATGCAGGCCAGCCAAAACTGGATTGGATCGGACAAAATCGTGCCAGACATGGCGGCGCTCCGGGTTGATGAAGTCCCGGCGCCGCGGATCAGGCCGAGTCGGAGCCCGTGTTAGCCGAGTGATCGGACGGTGTCAGCCCATCTACGGCCCAATCCCATGCCTCGGCCTCATCGGACTTCGAGAATGCTTTCATTTCGACCGCGGTCAGGGGGTTGGCAAAGCCCGAGATGGAATTCAGCCAGCCGGAATCGCCAACTATCGCATAGCGATGGAGCCCCTTCACAGCCGCAAGCTTTACGGCCCAAAGGTTCCCGCTGAACAGAAGCGACGGCTCGAACCCGCCATAATGCGTCATTTTGACTAGCACACTGACCGGACGTTTCGACGACAGCGCGGATTCCAGCGTCTTGACCATGGCCTCCGCATCCTCTCGCCCGACGACCCCATCGACCTCGTAGGCGAGCAGATCAGGATGCTGGCTACCTAACCGTCGCAGCCCAGTGGAACGCTTGCTTCCGTCTTCCATTTTCCCGGTGATAAAGGTTTTCGCCTTATCCAGATCAGCAGGTTCAAACACACGAAAATCGCTTCGCGGAACAAGATGGGCGGAAACCCGAGTCAGGTTCGCGACCCATTTTTTGTCAGTCACCACCGCCACTCGCGTGAACCGGGTCCAGTAGCGGATCATCTGGGTTTCCAGCTTGAGATCCGCAGCAATTGCCTTGCCGGTCACATCGCTGACCCCAACCATATCCACCAGCAGCGATATATCGCCGTCGCTTTGAACCAGCGGCTCGACAGATTCGCGAAGCCGTGCGATGTCGTCTTGCGTAACGATCCCGTTCAGATCGACGAACAGTGCGCGCGGTGCAAGTGTTTCGATGGTCAGCATGGTATGTCTCCTTTGCTTTGCATAGATGGGAACGCAGTTGACCGCCGTCCAGTTGCCTATGCGGATAGGCCGCTCGCCTTGCCCGCCAGACATGATATGGTCACGGCAGACTCATCTATGAAGGGACCACAGCTTGAGCCCCCTGTTTCTGACATTACCAATTCTCATGGCCAACGCATCCACGCTCCCGCCTGAACCCGTTGACGCGAGCTTTCCCGAAAGCGGGGTGACGTGGCAGCTAACCGAAATGAATGGCGACACCTTCGACAAAGAAGCCACGCTCACATTCGCCGAAGACGGACGGATTTCCGGAAAAGCCGTCTGCAACACCTATAGCGGCCCCGTCACCGGCACGCCCGACGCGTTCGAAATCGGCGCGATGATATCGACCAAGATGGCGTGTCTGAACATGGAAGGTGAGCAGCAGTTCCTCGACGCTCTCGCCACGATGACGTCACTTGAACAGACCGATACCGGGCTGATCCTGCGCAATGCGGACGGATCTCAGATGCTGTTCGTGCCTGCGTCGGAGTAGCGTGCCAATAGATCGACCAGCCTTTGCCGCGCCATCGGGAAGGGCTGGTTTTCCCAGCGGGGCGGCAAGTTTCTTTCCAGGAAATACCCCGTCGTGCGCAAGGCCAAGGCAATTTCATGATTGCTCGCATCACCTTGTCCTAGCAGACAGGGCGGCAAAGACAGCAGGCGATCGGCCCAATCACCCGCCCCTTCGGCGGAAACCGCGCGGCCCGTACGCGGCGAGACATAGACGAGCCCATCCGTCCTGCCCGTAACGGCGCAACGCGACAGGTTCAGCCCGAACCCCATCTGATCCAGCAACAGCATTTCCCACTGCAGATACGCCAAGGGCCAGCTATCGGTCAGCGACAACAGATCCAGCAGGGTGACCGACTTTCGATATAGATCGGGATAGCTCGCACGTTCGGGCAGGGCATAGGCCAGCAAGCCGCACAGCGCGTTCAACCCCGCGAGCGCGAGGCGGTCCGTCATGACACCCGCCGCACGACTGCGGACTGGCTCGACCGTGAAATGCCCGATGTGTTCATCGAGACGCGCGCGCCATGTGACATCAAGCTGTGCGCCGGGCTGAAGGATGGGCGCAATCTTGCGGCTGGTGCCACCTCGCACGACACCCGCATAGCGGCCATGATCTTGCGCGAATATCTCGACGATTGCAGAGCTTTCCCCGTGTCGGCGCACGGCCAGCAATGCTCCTTGATCCCGCCATTCCATCACATGAACCTAATCGCCCTGGCCTGCGATGGGAAGTAGGCGATCAATCCGACAGGCCCGGTTCATCCAGCAGGTGCCGCCCCTCGCGGCTTTCGACCTCGATCACCCACAAATCAGGATCCATCTTGCGCTGACGGACAATGACCTCGTCCACGTCTGCCTCGGAGCCATCGGCCATGACCATCCAGCGCCGTTCGCCCGTCATCAGATCGAAACTGCGCTGATGCAGAGCCGCCTGCCCGTCCAACGTCGCCACCTTGACCATGACCGCGCCGGCCGTCGCGTCGCCTTTGGCCAGCACATAGGCTGGGATGTTTTCAAGTTGCAGCCGTGTCAAATAGGCCTGCACCCAAATACCGGCGGCAAGTCTGCTCATTCCGCGCCGTCGCGGAAATCCAGCCCCATCTCGGAATAGCGTTCGGCTTCTTCCAGCCAATTGGGGCGAACCTTGACCTGCAAGAAAAGATGCACGCGGCGGTCGAGGAATTCTTCCAGCTCCTCGCGCGCCGCCTTGCCGACCGCCTTGATCGTCTCGCCCTTGTTCCCGAGAACGATGCCCTTATGCCCGTCACGCGCGACATAGACTGTCTGGTCAATACGCGCAGAACCGTCCTTGCGATCTTCCCATTTCTCGGTTTCGACAGTCAACTGATAGGGAAGTTCCTGATGCAGACGCAGCGTCAGCTTTTCACGCGTGATCTCCGCCGCAATCATCCGCATCGGCAAATCCGCTATCTGGTCTTCGGGATAAAGCCACGGACCCTCCGGCAATTCCTGCGCCAGCCATTCGCGCAGATCGTCGACACCGTAGCCCTTCTCCGCCGAGATCATGAACGTCTTGGCAAATGCGTACCGATCATTGAGCTGTTTCGTAAGCGCCAGAAGCTGCTTGGCCTCCACCCGGTCGATCTTGTTGATGGCCAGCGCAACGGTCTGCCCGGTCGCCCGCTCTTCCAGAGCTTCCAGGATCGTCTCAACACCTTCCGTGACGCCGCGATGCGCTTCGATCAGCAACACAACGACATCGGCATCCGCCGCGCCGCCCCACGCCGCAGCGACCATTGCTCGGTCAAGCCGCCTGCGCGGTCGGAACAAGCCCGGCGTGTCCACGAAGACGATCTGCGCCTCGCCTTCCATCGCGACGCCTCGGATACGCGCTCGGGTCGTCTGCACCTTGTGTGTCACAATGGACACCTTCGCTCCGACCATACGGTTCAGAAGCGTGGATTTGCCCGCATTGGGCTCCCCGATCAGCGCGACGAAACCTGCTCGCTGTGTCATGTTCACTCCGGCCTAACGTAACGCCAATGCGATTACGCTTTCAAAAATGGGTATATGAATCCAGAATACATAACAGTTTTAAGCATCCAGATTCGAAGTTTAAGAAGTTGAAGTTCTTACGCCTATTGTTTCACCTGTTCGAGTCCAAATCCAACAGGCCCCTGCGAAACGCAACGGCTGTTGATATACGGACCCGCGCGGTCGTGTCGGGGCGCCCCCAAGAACCCCAAAAAATTTGCGGCAACTGCTATGTCATCGACGGCGACACTGTTGTGATCGAGAAAACCCGCATCCGTCTTTTCGGTATCGACGCGCCCGAAATAGATCACCCTTGGGGCAAGAAAGCGAAATGGGAGCTGGTGACCCTCTGCAAAGGACAACGCGTGACGGCCGTGACAACCGGCGAGTTGTCCCATGACCGGAAAGTGGCGCAGTGCTTCTTGCCCGATGGGCGCGACTTAAGTGCCGAGATGGTGCGCCGTGGGTGCGCGATCGACTGGCCAAAATTCTCTGGCGGCTGCTACCGGCACTTGGAGCCCGATGGTGCGCGGCGAAAACTATGGCGCGCGACTGCCCGGCAAAAGGGTGGGACGCCTCGCGGAGTGGGCTAGGTTTTAACCTGAGCGAGAAGCGCCGCAGCAGCAGCCTGTTCAGCCTGACGTTTGGACTTGGCCTGCGCCGTTTCCGATTGGCCGCTATCCAGCGTCACACGGATGGTAAATTCCGGCGCATGATCGGGGCCGGAACGCGCGACTTCCTCATAGCGTGGCGGAGACTGCCGACGCGCCTGCGCCCACTCCTGCAGGGCTGTCTTGGAATCGCGGGCGTCCGCCTTGACCGTATGAAGGCGCTCCCCCCAGAGCCGCAGGATCATCTCGCGCGCAGCTTCAAGCCCGCCATCCAGATAGACCGCCGCGATCGTCGCCTCCATCGCGTCGCCGAGTAGCGCTTCCTTGCGACGACCGCCGGACATCATCTCGGACCGCCCGAGCTTCAGCACCTGCCCGAGATCGACACCGCGCGCAACGTCCGCGCAGGTCTCCTTACGGACCAGCGCATTGAACCGTGGCGCCAACTGCCCCTCCGTGGCTTTTCCGTCGGCTTTCAGAAGCGCCTCGGACATCACCAAGCCGAGCACCCGGTCGCCCAGAAACTCCAACCGTTGATTATCCGTCCGGGTCGCACTGGACATTGAAGAATGGGTCAGCGCGCGCCGTAGCAATTCCGGATCGGAAAAATCATATCCGATCCGGTTCGAAAACGTCTTGAGTTCCGCAGAAAGAGCCATGTCGGATCACTCGATCTTTTTGAAGAAACGATCGGCGCGCCACGTCCAGAAGAAGAAGATCGACCGGCCAGCGGACGAGAACATCACACGATCCGCGCGCCCGATCAGGTTTTCGAACGGCACCATACCGACGCCGCGTGCAGCCTGCGGGAAGCGGCTATCGTTGGAATTATCGCGGTTGTCACCCATGAAGAAGAAGTGTCCCTCTGGCACGGTATAGACCGGAGTGTTGTCGGCACCGCTGTCGCGGATGTTCAGCGTCGAATGACGCACACCGTTGGGCAGTGTTTCATAAGTGCGGGTCTTTTCACACAGGCCACCGAAACCAACCGGCGCGTTCTCGCACTGCGGCTCTCCACCGACAGGACCTTGTTTTTCGTAAGTTTCCTCAAAAACACCGCCCGGTTCAGTCTTTACCGCTTCGTCATTGATGTAGAGCACGCCGTCTTTCATCTGAACGCGGTCACCTGGCAGGCCGATCAACCGCTTGATGAAATCCGACCCGTTTACCGGATGACGAAAGACGACGACATCGCCACGTTCGGGCATGGACCCCATGATGCGCCCATCCACGAAGCCGCACACTCCGAATGGGCAGGAATACTGCGAATAGCCATAAGCCATCTTGTTCACGAACAGGAAATCCCCGATCAGAAGCGTGTCTTTCATTGACCCCGACGGAATCCAGAAGGGCTGGAAGAACAGCGTCCGGAAGATGCCCGCGATCAGCAGCGCGTAAACGATCGTCTTGACGGTCTCGACGATCCCGCCGTCCTTGTCTGCCTTGCTCGCCATGAAAAATCCTGCCTGATAATTGATTGCCGTTTCATGCGGATGACACACGGTCGTGTCAAGCCGCGCCCTTGGGTCGTGCCTCGATGATGACAAATGCCTGCGCCCAAGGATGGTCATCTGTCAGCGTGACGTGGATGATTGCCTCGTGATCTGGTGGAGTCATTTCTCGAAGCCTCTCGGCAGCCCAACCAGTAACCTCCATAACGGGTTGTCCGGTATGCAGGTTGCTGACCGCCATGTCCTTCCAAGCGATACCCATTCGCAATCCGGTCCCGAGCGCCTTGGAACATGCCTCTTTTGCGGCCCACCGCTTCGCATAGGTTCCTGCCACATCTGCGCGGCGTTCGGCCTTGCGTTGTTCGGTTTCGGTGAACACCCTGTTGCGAAACCGGTCGCCGAAACGGTTCAGAGTGTCAGCGATACGGTCGATATTCGCCAGATCAGTGCCGATACCAAGGATCATTCCAGGCTCACCGACCAGTCATTCATATTGATCTGGATCGCCAGATCGCTTTTGCGGAAGGTCTGGCCATCGTGGACTTCAGGCTTCAGATGCATGGTGAAAATGCCATTGGGCGTGAGGGTCGGATCGGCATCCTTGAACGTGACCGTACCAAAGCCCTTGCCTTCTTCATCCGCGGAGACCAGATAGCATGACTGCTCAAGGTTTTCAGGCGCGTCCGGAAACAGAACCATCAGATGCGCGCCACAACAGGCAGGATCGCCGGTAGACAGAGCAATGAAGCGTATGGCCCCGTCCTCATAGACTTTCACGGCCTCCTGCCATGGCAGCGACACGTACCGGGCATTTGCCTCTGGCCGATCGCAGCTGCGAAGAACCGGGTCTGCGGAAGCGGTGCCTATCGTAACCAATGATGTGAAAGCGACGAGGCAACGCATCATGCTGGAGCAACAGGCGCTGCTGACTGCCGTGCCTCATCCATTAGGCGGCGCATTTCATGTATCACACCGTCCAACCCCAAAAAGATCGACTCGGCAACAAGGAAGTGCCCGATGTTCAACTCGCGGACCTCCGGTATTGCCGCAACAGGGGCCACCGTCTCGAACGTCAACCCGTGACCGGCATGAACCTCCAGCCCTAGCGAATGGGCGAAAGCCGACATTTTACGAAGCCGTTCAAGCTCCGCATCGCGTTCGTCGAATTTGCCCTCATAGTGCAGATCGCAATAGGCACCGGTATGAAGCTCAACCACCTTCGCACCCACACGTTGAGAGGCCTCGACTTGTGCCTCATCCGCTGCAATAAACAGTGACACGCGACACCCTGCATCTGTCAGCGGCGCAATGAAATCTGTCAGACGATTGGCATCCCTGATCACCTCCAGACCACCCTCGGTTGTCCGCTCTTCCCGCTTTTCGGGCACGATACATACCGCGTTAGGCCGATGCCGAAGCGCAATTGCCTGCATCTCTTCCGTCGCGGCCATCTCGAAATTGAGCGGGACGGTCAGCGAGGCAACCAGATGCTCGATGTCTTCGTCCTGGATATGGCGACGGTCTTCGCGCAAATGCGCCGTGATCCCGTCCGCACCCGCCTGCTCGGCCAGTTTCGCCGCACGAAGCGGGTCGGGATAGGCACTACCACGCGCATTCCGGACCGTGGCAACATGGTCGATATTCACGCCAAGGCGCAGGTCACGGTCGGTCATGGCTGTCTCCTTCCTGTCAACGGGCGCCAAGCTATTCGGTCGTCAGTGCCTTGTCATGGGCAAGCTTTGCTTTCAAGCGCGCCTGCAGCCTTTCGCGCAGCATCTTGGCACGACGCTTTTGATAGGCCTCGACAATTGGGCAGGTCAGGTAATAGCTCACCGCCCCCGCAATCACGCCAGGGATCAGCCCGCCTATGTAGTAAGGCAGAAAAACGCCCGTGAAAAAAACCTTCAGCCGTTCCCAGTGCGTTGGTTGTCCGGTCAGGATGTTGGTCAGGTTCACCCAAACCTCGCCAAAGGCATGTGATGTGGCGCCGAAAATCTGTGACATCGGAACCGTGGTTTCCAGCCCGAGCACGTGCTCACCGACATAGATCGACACCGCGGCAATGAAGGGGAAGGTAATCGGATTGCCCACGAAGGTTGCAACCATGGCCGCAATGACATTGCCCCGAAGCAACAGAGCGATTAGCCCAGCATAAATGAAATGCAACCCGAAAAGCGGTGAAAACGACACGAAAACGCCTGCCGCTACACCGCGCGCGATACGGTGTGGCTGATCAGGAAGGCGCCGCACACGGTAGCCCAGATAACTAAACGCCCGACCCCATCCGCCGCGGGGGTAGACCGTATCCTGAGCAATCTGAAGATAGCTGCGCTTATTGCGGCGCTTGAAAACCAAGGCCTCGTTCCTCGTACGTTTACTCGTTCCGTCCAGAGGCCGACCGACCCGCGCGGTAACGCGAAATCGCAGCGACGTTGCTTTCAGCCTCTAGCGCCGTCATCACCCGATGCAAATGCTCTGCATCCCGAAGATCCACCTCTACCAACACGCGGAAGTAGTCCGGCTTGCGGTCCTTGAAGGTCAGGTTCGAGATATTGGCCTTCTGCTCCCCTATCAATGTGCAGATTCGTCCCAAAACACCAGCGTCATTGGTGATGGTCAGATCAATTCCCACGGTATTGACCGCAGGATGCGGGCCGCTGTGCCAATGCAGGTCGATCCACCGGTCGGGCTGGGCGTCAAACTCGACCAGCGTGTTGCAGTCGATGGCATGCACGACGACGCCATGACCCGGTGTCGTGATGCCGACGATTCGCTCCCCCGGAACCGGCTGGCAGCATTGACCGCGTTCCCATCCCTGACCTGCTTCGAGGCCAAGAACAGAGCGTTTGGCGTCAATCTCATCACCCTTACGATCCGCAAGCTCGGGATAGAGCGTTTCCACGACGCGACGCGCCGGCAGTTCTCCACTGCCCAGCCGCGCCAGCAACTCCTCGCTGTCACGTCCCAGCCCCAACTGCTTGGCCGCCGTGCGAAGCGCCTTGTCCGTCGCCTTCTTGTCGATCTGCTCAAACGCCACGCGCGCCAGTTCTTGGCCCAGCTTAACAAAGCGCGCGCGGTTGTCGTGCCGCAGACTGCGCCTGATCGCCGATTTTGCCCGGCCGGTAACGGCAATGTCCATCCATGTGGCCTGCGGCCGCTGGCCTTCGGCGGTAATGATGAAGACCGATTGGCCGTTTCTCAACTGGGTCCAAAGCGGCACGCGGCGACCATCCACTTTTGCGCCGACGCATGCCTCACCGATCCGCGTGTGAATCGCAAAGGCGAAGTCCAGCGGCGTTGCACCGCGCGGCAACTTGATGACCTCGCCCTTCGGCGTGAAGCAGAAGACCTTGTCGGGGTACATCTCCAACTTGACGGTTTCCAAGAAATCATCGTCATCATCGGCGTTGGCTTCGAACCGCTCCGTCAGACCTGCGATCCAGGCGGCCGGGTCAACGGCAAAGGGGTTTTCCGACCGCTCTCCATCCTTGTAGGCCCAGTGCGCCGCAACACCCGCTTCGGCAACTTCATGCATCTGACGGGTGCGGATCTGCACCTCGACTCGCTTGCCGTCACGCCCCAACACAGTGGTGTGGAGCGAACGATACCCGTTCTGCTTGGGCTGGCTGATATAGTCCTTGAACCGGCTGGGTACGGATCGCCATCGCCGATGGATCGCGCCAAGCGCCTTGTAACAATCCATATGGGTTTCGGTGATAATCCGAAAACCATAGATATCGGACAACCGCGAGAAGCCAACATCCTTCTGTTCCATCTTGCGCCAGATCGAATAGGGCTTCTTGGCCCGCCCAATCACCTCGCATGGGATGTCTTCCGATCCCATCTCGCGCTCTATGTCGTCCTTAATCCGGCCGATCACATCCCCCGCCTCGCCCTGAAGCTTGACGAAACGGCGCATGATCGAAATACGCCCTTCAGGGTTAAGGACCTGAAACGACAGATCTTCGAGCTCGTCGCGCATCCACTGCATACCCATCCGACCGGCGAGCGGCGCATAGATATCCATGGTTTCGCGTGCCTTACGGACCTGCTTTTCCTGTGGAAGCGACTTGATCGTGCGCATGTTGTGTAGCCGGTCAAACAGCTTCACGAGGATCACCCGCAGATCCTTCGACATCGCCATGAACAACTTGCGGAAGTTTTCAGCCTGCTTGGTCTCGGTCGAGGAAAGCTGCAGGTTGGTCAGCTTGGTGACGCCATCTACCAGCTCCGCGATTTCGGTGCCGAATTGTTCAGCAATGTCGGAATAGGTAGCGTCGGTATCCTCCACCGTGTCGTGCAGGATCGCGGTGATGATCGTGGCATCGTCCAGCCGCTGTTCGGCCAGAAGGGATGCTACGGCAACGGGATGCGTGAAATAGGGCTCGCCCGAGCGACGCTTCTGCCCGCTATGCACCTGCTTGGCATAGCCATATGCGCGGCGAAGCTTGTCTTCATCGGTGCGCGGGTTGTAGTGCCGGACGCGGGCAACAAGCTCGTTGATCGGGATAAGCTGTTCCATCCCGCGTCCGGCCTCAGATGATTACTTCTGCCCCTGCGCTTCCATGAGCGCACGTAGCAACTTTTCCTCGGACATGTCGTCTTCAGCGGGCTTGTCGGCTTCGACACCCATGAGCAGCGACATCTGATCGTCTTCGGGTTCGTCTACCTCGATCTGAGTCTGATAGCTTTCAATCAGCCGTTCTCGCAGATCGTCGGCGGATTGTGTTTCCTCGGCGATCTCACGCAGACTGACGACCGGGTTTTTGTCGTTGTCGCGATCCACGGTAAGCGGGGCACCTGTGGCGATTTCACGCGCACGGTGCGATGCGAGCATAACAAGCTCGAAACGGTTCGGGACTTTGTCTACGCAATCTTCGACTGTGACGCGTGCCATGATTCGTTCCCTTAGGCCTAAAAACGGAGGGGAGACCTCTATAGCATCCACAGGGGAACCACAAGGGCCGCTTAGTTTCATTTAATCATTAAATTAGGGCCTCCGGCAACTCGCGAATCCCCTCCAGCGCGGAACGCGGCAAGTCGTCAAGCATCTGCTGAACCGTCCTGTCCAACACGGGATGTCGCCAGTCGGGCGCGATACGAGCAAGCGGGACCAAGACGAAACCCCGATCCTGAATGCGCGGGTGAGGCAGCACCAGATCTGTCGGAGTTTCCAATTGCTGTCGATTAAGCGGTAGATTGCGCCAATGTTCGAATGTGGGACGATCAGGTAAAACGACACTGCCTACAGCCAGCAAATCCAGGTCCAACGTACGTGCGCCCCAACGTCGCTTTCGTTCACGCCCGTGCTCCTGCTCGATCTCCGACAGTGCGACCAGAAGCTCCGCAGGCTTCAAAGGTGCCGAGATGGCCACGGCAGCGTTCACATAGTCAGGACCAGCGCCAGCCGGAAAGCAGGGTGTTGCGAATACAGGGCTTGATTGTTTGATCCGGAAAGGGAAACAATCAAGCTGATGGGCCGCATCTTGTAAACTCTGTATAGGCGACAATTCGCCAGATGAAAGGTTCCCGCCAAGTGATACGAGAGCCAATGTTTCAAATTTGTGTAAACTCACTTGCGAGGCCCGCAATTTTGTATACCTATGCATGTAAATGTTGCGCTATGCGAGACCAGCTTTATACCGTCGGCGCGGCAAAAACGATAAGGGAATAGCTACATGTTTTATCGCGACGAACGGCTGGCGCTGTTCATCGATGGTTCCAACCTTTACGCGGCAGCCAAGGCACTCGGCTTCGACATTGATTACAAACTGCTGCGTCAAGAATTCATGCGTCGCGGTAAACTTTTGCGCGCGTTCTATTACACTGCACTGCTTGAGAATGATGAGTATTCTCCGATTCGTCCGCTTGTTGACTGGTTGCATTACAACGGGTTCAACATGGTCACGAAGCCTGCAAAGGAATACATTGACGCGCAAGGCCGCCGGAAGGTCAAAGGCAACATGGACATCGAACTGACGGTCGATGCCATGGAACTTGCCCCGCATCTCGATCACATTGTGTTGTTTTCCGGTGACGGCGACTTCCGCCCGCTGATCGAAGCCCTTCAGCGCAAGGGTGTGCGCGTCTCTGTTGTATCTACCATCCGGTCGCAGCCGCCGATGATCTCAGATGAGCTGCGCCGTCAGGCCGATAATTTCATCGAGCTGGACGAACTGCGTGAAGTCATCGGTCGCCCCCCGCGCGAAGATCGCGATGGTGAGCCCGCGAAGCCTCGCCAACATCAGACCGAGGAAACCTCTGCATAAGCGGTTGGCGGCGCGGCGGCTTTCGTCGCGCCCGATCCCACCCAGCCGAAAGGCCCGGCCATCGAGACGCTCCTACCAGAGTCAGACTTTTTAGCATTACTCCTGCTAAGCGTCGTGGCCTTCGGTGCCGCCACAATTCTTCCCTTCCAGTCCGAAGTCCTGTTCGTTGCGCTTCAGTTGCAGGCCAGCCTGTCGGTCTTGGCTCTGATCATAGCGGCCAGCATCGGCAACATCGCGGGGTCAGGTGTCAACTACGCGCTCGGGTTGGCGTTGGAGCATTTCAAGGACCGACGCTGGTTTCCCGTGACGGAGACGCAGCTTGCGCGCGCTCAGCGCTGGTATTCTCGCTATGGTGTCTGGACCCTATTGCTATCCTGGGCGCCGTTCGGTGATGCGCTCACCGTGGTTGCCGGGGTGATGCGAACCCGACCAGCCGTCTTCCTGGCACTGGTTTCCACTGCAAAAATCGGGCGCTACATCATTCTGGCGTGGCTGACAGCGGCTGTGGCGGGCTGAAACCTTCAATTTCTTGCGCTAGAGGGTGACAATTCCTCGTCATTCGCACTAGGTGGAGGCAATGAATCGTGAGCCCAGCATGACCAAACCTGACCTGACCCTGTATCTAGCCGCCCCGCGTGGTTTCTGCGCCGGCGTGGACCGCGCGATCAAGATCGTGGAAATGGCACTGGAGAAGTGGGGCGCTCCCGTCTATGTACGCCATGAAATAGTGCATAATCGGTATGTCGTGGACGGGTTACGCGCCAAAGGTGCGGTGTTCGTCGAGGAACTCGAAGAATGCCCGGAGGATCGCCCCGTGATCTTCTCGGCTCATGGCGTTCCGAAATCCGTGCCTGCCGAGGCCAACCGCCGCGACATGATATATGTCGACGCGACCTGTCCGCTGGTATCCAAAGTCCACATGGAGGCCGCGCGCCACCACGACAACAATCTGCAGATCGTCATGATTGGACATGCAGGCCATCCCGAGACCATCGGCACAATGGGGCAGCTCCCTGACGGCGGGGTTCTGCTGGTTGAAACAGTCGCCGATGTCGCAACGCTGACTCCGCGCGATCCAGAGAAGCTGGCTTTTGTTACGCAGACCACCCTGTCCGTTGATGACACGGTAGAGATCGTCGCCGCTCTGAAATCACGCTTTCCCAACATTGTTGGACCGCATAAGGAAGATATCTGCTACGCTACCACCAACAGGCAGGAGGCCGTGAAAGCCGTCGCGCCGAAATCTGACGCACTGCTGGTTGTGGGCGCACCCAATTCGTCCAACTCCATGCGGCTCGTGGATGTGGGAGCCAAAGCCGGCTGCAATTATGCCCAACTGGTGCAACGCGCGGACGACATCGACTGGCGGGCACTCGACGGAATCCGCAGCATCGCCATCACAGCCGGCGCATCCGCCCCCGAAGAATTGGTGACGGAAGTCGTGGACGCCTTCCGCGCAAGATATAACGTAACAACCGAGATGGTCGAAACCGCACAGGAAAACATCGAATTCAAGGTGCCGCGCGTGTTGCGGATGCCCGCCTGATGCCAGCGCTTTACGCCTACACAGACGGCGCATGCAGCGGAAACCCCGGCCCTGGCGGGTGGGGAGCGCTGCTGATCGCAAAGAACGGCGACAAGGTGCTCCGCGAGCGCGAGCTTTGCGGCGGCGAGGCGGAAACGACAAACAACCGCATGGAACTGCTGGCAGCGATCAACGCGCTGGAAGCGCTGGAGCGCCCCAGCACGATCACCGTTGTGACAGACAGCGCCTATGTGAAGGGCGGGATCACGCAGTGGATGTTCGGTTGGAAGAAGAATGGCTGGAAGACATCGACGAAGAAGCCCGTAAAGAACGAAGACCTGTGGCGGCGGCTGGATGAAGCTTGCAAGCGCCACGAGATCACATGGGAATGGGTCAAGGGTCACGCGGGGCATCCTGAAAACGAACGTGCCGATGCGCTGGCCCGTGCAGGCATGAAACCCTTCAAGCCTGAACGAAAGAAGGCCGGATGAACCCGCCGGTCGCACTGGATCTCGCCGCCGTTCTGGTCTTCGCGGTGTCCGGTGCGTTGGTGGCATCGCGCGCACAACTCGACATCGTGGGCTTTGTTTTTATTGCCTGCCTGACTGCGGTTGGCGGGGGAACTGTCCGGGATGTACTGTTGAACCGTCATCCTGTTTTCTGGCTGGACGCTCCGAGTTACATGTTCGTTGCAACATTGGCCTCGATCATCGTCTTTTTTTCTGCCCATCTTCTTGAACATCGGTATCAGGTGCTGCTTTGGATCGACGCACTGGCACTTTCCGTGGCGGTTTCAGCAGGTATCGCCGCCGCCCAAAGCATGGATGAGCCAACCTATATCGTGCTGCTGATGGGTGTGATCACAGGTTGCATGGGCGGGTTGATGCGCGACGTGGTCTGCAATGAAGTGCCGCTGGCCCTGAAAACCGGCGAGATCTATGTCACCGCAGCGCTTGCAGGTGCGATCGCATCTGTTGTCATGGCAGAACTACATCCCAGTCCGTGGTTGCCGCTGGTGGCGTGCACCGTGGTATGTTTTCTGTTGCGCGGCGGATCGCTTGCGTTTGGTTGGCGCATCCCCGTCTACAAGCCACGGCCACCCCGCAACAAGGGTTAGTCCAGCCGGTCAGGAAGTTGCACGCCACGCAGGATGTCTTCGGCATTCATGGGTCGTTTGCCCTGCCGCTGTGCCTCGGTGATCTCGACCGCACTTTCGCCACATGCAATGGTAAAACCGGACAGGACCTCTCCCGGCGATCCGACCCCATCGGTCAATCGCGACCGAAGCAGCTTGACCCGCTCTCCATCAATCTCACACCACGCGCCGGGAAATGGCGAAAGCCCCCTGATCAGCCGATCAACCTCGGATGCAGGGCGCGTCCAGTCGATCCGCGCCTCGGCCTTGTCGATCTTCTTGGCATAGGTCACGCCGTTGTCGGGTTGCGGCTGCGGCGTCAGTTCTATCAAGCGCGACAAGGCCTCGACGATCATGCGCGCGCCCATCGCGGACAGGCGATCATGCAGCATCGCCGTGGTTTCGTCCGCGCCAATCGGTGTCGCCTTGCGCAGCAGCACGGGCCCGGTGTCAAGCCCGGCTTCCATCTGCATGATACACACACCTGTTTCGGCGTCCCCATCCATGATCGCACGATGGATCGGTGCCGCCCCTCGCCAACGCGGCAGGAGCGAGGCATGGATGTTCAGACAACCGTGGCTAGGTGCATCGAGGATTGGCTGCGGAAGAATCAGCCCATATGCGACCACGACGGCCACATCCGCCCTTAGCGCCACAAACTCCGCTTGCGCCTCATCATTGCGCAGCGAGACAGGGTGACGAACCTTCAACCCGAGGGCTTCGGCGCGGGCTTGCACAGGCGAAGGGCGATCTTTCTTGCCCCGTCCGGCCGGTCGGGGCGGCTGACAATAGACGGCGGCCACCTCGTGCCCGGCTTCAACCAGCGCGTCCAGCACCGGCACGGAAAAATGGGGCGTTCCCATGAAAACCACACGCATGCTCATCTCCGCAGTTTGTCGGCTTTCTTCAGCAACATCTGCCGCTTCATGCGGCTAAGATGGTCGAAATACATCTTTCCTGACAGATGATCGATCTGATGCTGCACGGACGTCGCCCAAAGCCCCACGAAATCCCGGTCTTCAACTTCCCCCGCCTCGTTCAGGAACCGCACTGTCACAGCACGGGGGCGATCGATCTTGGCGGCGATACCGGGCAGGTTGGGACTTGCCTCTTCATGCGCGCGTGGCTGAACGGAGGCATGAAGCACCTCGGGGTTCGCCATCAGCACGGCCTTGCCGCGCTCCTCCGAGCAATCAACGACAGCCAATCGACGCATGATCCCGATCTGGCAAGCCGCCAGGCCGTAGCCCGGCATCGCATCCATCGTTTCGATCATGTCAGCCCAGACCCGGCGCACCTCGTCGTCAATCTTGTCGACATCGGCACACGGGATACGTAACCGGCGATCTGGCCACATCACGAAAGCTCGAACAGTCATTCAGTAGCGCCCCTCGGAAAGCTGCGTGGCAAGATAGGCATCCGCTGTTTCTCCGCGCACCAGCATCGTGTCGATAAAGGCGTGGGTCTCAAAGTTGATGATCTGCAATTCCCACACACACGCCATCAGCGGCCGAACGTCGAGCGAACGGAACACCACGCTGCCCTTGTCGGCACTTGCGAGTGACTGGCAACAAATCTCGCCATGCGCCCACCAGTGCATCAACAGCCAGTTCGCGTCTTCGCCTTCATGCAAGATGATGTATCCGACACCCTTAGCATCGCCTTCGCGTGCGATCAGGTCCGGCAGCGTTTCGACAACAAAATCCCTGGCCGCGACCTCCAGAGACAATGTCCGGTGACTGCCCTGAAGCGCGATGGAATAGACCTTGAAACTGACACCGCCCAGTTCCCACGGATCAAGCGGCGCGAAATCACGGGGGGTATAGCCCTGCGCCGCCGCCATCGGATCAGCTTGCCTCACGCGCTCGGTCGCGCTTCAGCTTGGTCATCTTGCGCGTGATCATCTGGCGCTTGAGTGGCTTGAGATAGTCGATGAACAGCTTGCCATCTAGATGGTCGATCTCATGCTGCACGCAGGTTGCCCACAGCTCGTCGAATTCTTGCTGCTGTTCATTGCCGTCCCGGTCAATCCAACGCGCGGTCACCAGCTTCGGGCGCGTGACCTCGGCATAGATTTCGGGGATGGACAGGCAACCTTCCTCATAGGTGCTTTGCTCATCGCTGGACGCAATGATCTCTGGGTTGAACATGACCAAGGGCTTGGGTTCCGTCCCTTCTTCCTTCTCGCAATCCAGAACGATCACACGCTTCATAACGCCGATCTGCGGCGCGGCCAGCCCGATACCTGGCGCGTTGTACATGGTTGCCAGCATGTCATCGGACAGCGCGCGCAGCTCGTCGGAGATATCCGCAACGGGGTCTGCAACCTTCTTCAGGCGTGGGTCGGGATGGATCAAGATCGGTCGAATGCTCATGGCAAGCCATTTAGGCAATCACTCGCCATTTCGCAATTGCGAATAGCCGCTTGGTCTTGCGCCCGCCCGCATGATGACTAGCTTGCCTGACACAATAGCCGGAGATAAGTCCATGAGTTTCGACGAGTTAATCGACCGCCGCCGCACGCATTGTTCCAAATGGGACAAGATGGAGACGCTCTATGGCGTTTCGCCCGAAGACGGGTTGGCCATGTGGGTCGCTGATATGGACTTTCGCCCGCCGAAAGGTGTGGGCCAAGCTGTACAGGACATGGTCGATCACGGCGTCTACGGGTATTATGGCAGCGATGCCGCCTATCGTAGCGCGATCAAGTGGTGGATGGACACCCGGCACGGATGGATGATCGATCCCGACTGGATATTCACGTCTCATGGTTTGGTTAACGGCGTGGCGCTCTGCCTCGACACCTACACCGATCCGGGCGATGAGATTGTCCTTTTCACGCCGGTCTACCACGCCTTCCATCGCGTGATCCGCGCGTCTGGACGCGAGGTTTTACAATGCGAGCTCGTGAATAATGCCGGACGCTACGAGATGGATTTCAGCGCCTACGATGCTCAAGTGACGGATCGCACGAAGATGGTGATCCTGTGCTCACCCCATAATCCCGGCGGGCGCGTCTGGACACGGGATGAACTGCAGCAGGTGGCCGATTTCTGCAAGCGTCACGATCTGCTTCTGATCAGCGACGAAATTCACCATGATCTGGTGTACCCCGACAACAAGCACGTTCCCATGTCGACCGTCGATCCGCAAATGACCGAGCGGCTGATCATGATGACGGCGGCCACCAAGACGTTCAACATTGCCGGCAGCGACGTCGGCAATGTGATCATCGAATGTCCCGAGCTTCGCAAACGGCTTGCCGCCAGGATGAGCGCCTTGGGGCTGTCTCCCAACGCTTTCGGGCTCAATATGGTGACAGCTGCATACACGCCGGAAGGTGCTGCCTGGGTAGATGAACTGGTCGAATATCTCGACGCGAACCGCAAGCTGTTCGACGCTGGCATCAATCATATCCCCGGACTTTCATCTATGCCCCTCGAAGGCACCTACCTGTCATGGGTGGATTTCAGTGGAACCGGAATGGCAATGTCCGAAATGATCGACCGCGTCCAGAAACACGCCAAGATTGCCGCAAGCCACGGTGATACGTTTGGCCAAGGCGGCGAAAGCTTCCTGCGCTTCAACATCGCCATGCCACGTAGACATATCGAAATGGCTGTCGAACGCCTGCAAGACGCCTTCAGCGATCTGCAATAGCCCCATTGTGCGCAGGTCCGGAACGGCCTGCGCGGAAATAGGGAACAACATCGCGGCCCAGCTGTCCTATATCTGAAGCAAGCAATTGATGGAGGAAGACATGGGACAGCTGATTGACGGTGTCTGGCATGACAACTGGTACGACACCAAGTCCACGGGCGGCAAATTCGTGCGCTCCAACGCCGGTTTCCGCAACTGGGTTACAGCCGATGGCAGCGCGGGGCCATCCGGGGAAGGCGGTTTCAAGTCAGAAAGCGGACGTTATCACCTCTACGTGTCCTATGCATGCCCTTGGGCACACAGGACGCTGATCTATCGCGCTATCAAAGAACTTGAAGGTCATATCGATATCTCCGTCGTGCATCCTGACATGCTGTCCGATGGCTGGACCTTCTCCACGGACTTTCCCGGCGCGACCGGCGACATGTTGAAAGGCCATGATTTCCTGCGGCAGGTCTATACCGACGCCGTGCCCGACATCAGCGGGCGCGTCACCGTCCCTGTGCTGTGGGACAAGGAACGCGGGACGATCGTGTCGAACGAATCGAGCGAGATCATCCGCATGTTCAACTCCGCCTTTGATGGGATCACGGGCAACACGGACGACTATTGGCCCGAAGACCTGCGTCAGGACATCGAAGTCGTGAACGAACGCGTCTACAACGGGTTCAACAACGGCGTCTACAAGGCAGGCTTTGCAACCTCTCAATCGGCCTATGACGAGGCTGTGCACGGGGTGCTCGATACGATGGACTGGCTGGAGGATCTGCTGTCACGTCAGCGGTATCTGACAGGCGAACGTATAACTGAAGCCGATTGGCGGCTGCTGCCAACGCTTCTGCGCTTCGACCCGGTGTATCACCTGCACTTCAAATGCAATCGACGGCGCCTGATCGACTATGCCAACCTGTGGCCCTACGCACGAGAACTATACCAGTTTCTAAATGTCCGCAGCACTGTGTATCCGGAGCACTATGTTCGCCACTACCACTACAGCCATGAAACCATTAACCCCAACCGCATCATTCCCATCAATCCGATTATCGATTGGGATGAGCCACACGGGCGCGACTAGAGATGCACCTCGTAGTGATCGACAAGCGCCGCCAGATCATCTGGCGGTGCGCTTGTCGGGATATAAGCGCAGGCATTTGCGGAATGGTTGAAGATGGACCCGTCTGAGAAAAAATTGCTCGACGACACAAACACGACACGCACGTCCGGGTAGCGGTAGCTGGCATAGTCGGCCACTGCCAGCGCACTGCCCTCTTCCAGCACCACATCCAATACGATGATCGACACATGTTCGCTTTGCAACATGTTGATCGCTTCGTGCTGGGTACGTGCCGTTACGACTTTACGTCCCTGGCGCTCCAGATGGCGCTGCCAAAGCCGCGCCAGTTCAGGATTGCTTTCGACGATGAGGACAGACATCTGAATGTTTCTCAGCTCACCTAATTGGGTAACTAGGGATTAATACTTATGATAGCCTGCACCCTAACACTCAGTTAACAAGTCCCTTACCTGTCTAAATGGTCAGGTCATATTGTTCTCAAGACGACACCCGCTAACGCTTACACGGAGGCGAAGATGAAGCTACTGATCATTATGATCACCTGTCTTTCGACGAGCAATGCGGCCGCCCAATGCGGGGGCGGTTTTTCAGATTTCCTGGGTGGTATTAAGTCCGAAGCTATTCAACGCGGATATGATACCGCAACCATCGACCGTTTCCTGAGCGGCGCGGCGCAAGACGGCAGCGTCATCAGGGCGGACCGCGCGCAAGGTATTTTCCAGCTTTCCTTCACCGAATTTGCCCGACGACTAATCAGCGCCAACAGACTTCAGACGGGCGCCGCCAACGCACATAAATGGAAATCTACCTTCGACCGCATCGAACGCGAGTACGGCGTATCACGAGGGGTCTTATTGGCGTTCTGGGGGCTGGAAACGGACTACGGCGCGGTCCAAGGCAATTTCAACACGCGCAACGCGCTTTTGACACTTGCACATGACTGCCGCCGTCCAGAGCTTTTCCGACCCCAAGTCTTCGCAGCACTGGAGCTTTATCAGCGCGGCGATTTCGACCCGGCCCGCACCACGGGCGCCTGGGCGGGCGAGATAGGCATGGTACAGATGCTGCCTGAAGACATACTGCGAAACGGCGTCGATGCGGATGGGGATGGCCAGGTCAGCCTGAAAACCTCGCCGCCTGACGCGTTGACTTCTGGCGCACGGATGCTGCGTGGGCTGGGCTGGCGGCCCAACGAGCCCTGGCTTCAGGAAGTCACGGTTCCATCAAGCCTTGATTGGAGCAAGTCTGGCCTCGGCACACAGCTTCCAGTGAGCCAGTGGGCCGACGCAGGCGTGCGCCCGCGGGCAAGCGGGCTGCCATCCGGCAACATGTCCGCGTCTTTGCTGTTGCCCATGGGGCGGAACGGGCCTGCCTTCCTCGCCTATCCCAATTTTCGCGTGTTCTTCGAATGGAACAAGAGCTTCACCTATGTCACGACCGCCGCCTACTTCGCCACGCGGCTGGAAGGCGCGCCCATATTCGATGCAGGCAACCCATCGCCCGCCTTCTCGGGACAGCAGGTTCAGCAACTTCAACAGAAACTGCAAGCGCGTGGTCATGATGTGGGTGGCGTCGATGGCATCCTTGGCGCGATGACACGGGACGCAGTGCAGAAGGAGCAACAGCGCCTCGGCTTGCCCGCCGATGCCTGGCCAACGGCACAGCTCCTTAACGCGCTCTAGAATTGTCAGTGGGCCTTAACCGAAGACTCGCCGTTTTGCTCGGTCACCGAGAAATGCTGGGCACGTTCACCGAGTTCAGAGAACAGTTCCGCCCCGGTGCCTGTCATGAAAGCCTGAGCCCCTAGCGCGCAAATCTCGTCATACAGTGCTGCGCGGCGGTTCGCATCCAAGTGCGCCGCGACCTCGTCCAGCAAGATGATCGGCGGAGCACCGAGATCCTCGGCCAGCGCCCGGCAGTTCGCGAGGATCAGGGAAATCAGAAGGGCCTTCTGCTCGCCAGTGGAAGATTGCGCAGCAAGAACGCCTTTCACGGCATACACCGCCGACAAATCTGCGCGATGCGGCCCAACCAGTGAACGTCCTGCCCGCAGATCAGCCGCGCGAGACTCGGCGAATGCCGCCAGAAGATCAGGCTCGGTCAACGGATAGTCACCCCCATCCGGCCCGAGCAGCGCCAGTTCCGCTACGGGAAACGCTGTCTCCGCATCAGCCTGCGCCTTGGCCAGCCGCGCGATCGCGTCGGTCCGGTTCAGCGTAATCGCTTCACCGGCTTTCGCCATCTGAGCCTCCAATGCATCATACCACCGCGCGTCGGATACCTGATCCTTCAGAAGACGGTTCCTTTCGCGCATCGCCTTTTCATAGGCCAGCGCCGCGTCCGCATGATCTGGACGAAAGCTCAACGCGATGCGATCCAGAAAGCGGCGGCGCCCCTCGGCGCCTTCAATCCATAGCCGGTCCATGGAGGGCACCAGCCACAGCACTCGTATAATCCGTGCCAACTGCGTCTGGGGCACAAGCTTTCCGTTGATCCGCGTCTGCCGCGGTTCACCGGCCTCTGCCCGCGTCTCGATCTCCTGGACGCCCGTTGGGCCAGCGATTTGCGCCGATATCTTCCAACCGAGCGTTTCAGGCCGGCGCATTAATTCCGTTGCCTGCGCCCGCCGCATCCCGCGCCCCGGGGACAGCAGCGACACAGCTTCGATCAGGTTGGTCTTGCCTGCCCCATTCGCGCCAAACAAGGCGACAGGCCTGCCATCCAAGCCAAGCGAAGCCCTCCGATGCGATCGGAAGTATGATAACTCTAGTTTCTGAATAGAAAGCGACATGGCGGGCCCTTCGGCCCGACCGATTATACGCGCATCGGCATGACGACATAGACCGCGGACAGGTCATTGCCTTCATGCATAAGCGTCGGATCACCGGAAGAATTGAACATGAACACCGCGTTCTCGCGATCTACCTGGCTGGCAATCTCCAGAAGGTATTTCGCGTTGAAGCCTATCTCCAGCTTCTCGTCGCCATATGCAACGGCAAGCTCTTCTTCCGCCGCTCCGCTGTCTGGCGCATTGACGGAAAGGGTCAGGCGGTCTTCGTCCAATGACAACTTCACCGCGCGCGAGCGTTCGCTCGACACGGTGGCAACGCGGTCAACCGCCTTGGCGAAATCAGCCGCATCGACTTCCAGGCGCTTGGGATTGCCTGACGGGATGACGCGAGTATAATCCGGGAACGTTCCATCAATGACCTTGGAGGTCAGCGTGATTTCGGGCGTCGCAAACCGCACCTTGGTTTCAGACACCGACACTGCAATTTCAGTGTCGTCATCATCAAGCAGCTTCCGCAGTTCACCCACGGTCTTGCGAGGAACAATCACGCCCGGCATGGCCTCGGCGCCGGCGGGCAGTTCGGCATCAATACGGGCCAGTCGGTGACCATCGGTGGCAACACAGCGAAGAACTGGCTGCCCATCGGATTCGGCCACATGCATGTAAACACCGTTCAGGTAGTAGCGTGTTTCTTCGGTCGAGATCGCGAATTTCGACTTGTCGAAAAGGCGCCGCAAAGTCGGTGCTGGAGCGGTAAAATTCGCAGTATATTCCGTGGTTGCCATCGCCGGAAAGTCTTCCTTCGGCAGCGTGGCGAGCTTGAACTGTGACCGCCCGGCCTCGACAAGAAGCTGGCCGGACACGGCGTCAGCCGTCAGTTGGACCAAAGCGCCATCGGGCAGTTTGCGTGTAATTTCGTGGAACATCACGGCATTGACCGTCGTGGCACCAGCCTGTGTGACCTGCGCAGGCGCAACATCGATCACCTCGATATCCAGATCCGTCGCACGGAAACGCAGCGTGTCGCCTTCTGCCTCGATCAGGACATTGGCCAGAATCGGGATCGTATTGCGACGTTCCACGACCGATTGAGCTTGCGATACGGCCTTGAGAAGTGAGCCGCGTTCGATACTGACCTTCATGTCCTTTTCCTCCGTTGGAAGGGACTGCGACGCTAGCGGATTTCAGCCACCTGACAAGCCCCTATCAGCTTGTCAGGTTCTGATTCTGCGCAGTTTCCGTGGATTGTTGCGAGTTTGACTCAGGCTTCAAGGCTGCGGCGCAGCAATTCGATGTCGTCCGCGATTTGGCCGTCCTTCACGCGCAGTTCGTCAATCCGCTTGACGCCATGCATAATCGTCGTGTGATCGCGACCGCCGAAGCGACGCCCGATTTCCGGCAAGGACCGCGTCGTCAGCGACTTGCATAGATACATTGCTATCTGGCGGGGTCGGGCAATCGTACGAACACGGGTCGGCCCGATCATTTCGGAGAGCCTGATGTTGTAATGCTCGGACACTCGGCGCTGAATTTCTTCGATGGTGATCTTGCGCTCCGATGCACGCAGAACATCTGACAGGCAGTCTTGCGTCATCTCCATCGAGATTTCACGACCGACCAGCGATGCCATGGCAAACAGGCGCATTAGCGCACCTTCCAGCACGCGCACGTTTGTCGAAATGCGATGGGCCAGAAATTCCAGAACACCGTCGGCGATCTGAAGCCCAGGATATTGCAGGCTGTACTGCTCGACCTTTTGCTGGAGAACACCGAGCCGCAATTCGTAGTCAGTCGGGTGAAGATCGACAACCAGGCCGCATTGAAGACGCGACTTGATGCGCTCTTCCATGTCCTTGATCTCGCCCGGCGCACGGTCTCCGGAAATGATGATCTGCTTCTGCTGATCCACCAGCGCATTGAAGGTGTGGAAAAATTCGTCTTGCGTACTGTCTTTTCCGGCGATGAATTGCACGTCATCGACCATCAGCACATCCACGGATCGAAACAGCTGCTTGAAGTCCAGCATCTGCTTTTCGCGCAGCGCCTGCACGAAGCGATACATGAACTGTTCGGCCGACAGGTAGACGATGCGGAGGTTTGGATCACGATGTTTCATCTGCCATGCAATGGCGTGCATCAAGTGAGTTTTGCCCAGCCCGACGCCCCCGTAAAGAAACAACGGATTAAAAGTTACGGGCCCACCCTCGGCGACGCGGCGGGCGGCGGCGTGGGCCAGCTCATTGGGCTTTCCGACAACGAAACTGTCGAAGGTGAAGCGGGAGTCCAGGACCGCACCGCCAACAGCGTCATCATCCGTCGCCTCCGCAACAGAAGCGGAGCGCGGCACCGGGACGGCCTTAGCCTGTGGGGAACCCTGCGATATCGTCTGGTTTGGCTTTACACTGCTGTCAGCCACACGCGACTGCCCGCCCACCTTGAATTCGACTCGACGCACCTTGGCACCGACCGAATGTAGATGCCGGATGATCTGATCTGAATAGTTCCGGTTGACCCAATTGCCGATAAAGTTGGTCGGCACATTGAAGCGCGCCACGCCATCCTCGCAATCGAGGAAGTCCAACGGCGTTATCCAGGTCTTGTAGTTGTGCTCACCGATCGAATTCAGAAGTGCGTCCTGCACCTGCCCCCAAGTTTCGTCTGTCATACAGCCCAGTTCCATTTGTTCACGCTCGGCCTGCCCTGCCGAATACGGTTCCACGCGGTCTTCGCGCGATTAGCAACGACTCGACCGCACGGGAAATCGCAATTGAATCCCGTCTGCCTGACAGAAGTCAGGACAGTTCCGCGTTAGCCATCCGAACGATCAGACAGCCCCG